>BFAU01000062.1 GCA_008975185.1 bacterium MnTg04
CCGATCTTATCTGGATCTGGATGGATTCAAGACGGTCAACGATACCTGTGGACACATGGCGGGCGACAGCATGTTGCGCGAAGTGGCCGGGCTGATTAAGGAAAAGGTTCGCGATTCGGATACCGTAGCGCGGCTCGGCGGCGATGAATTCGGCATGCTGCTAGTAGGTTGTCCACTGGAAAAGGGCCGCCAGATTGCCGATGACGTCTGTTACGCGGTCAAGGATTACCGGTTTGTGTGGCGCGACAAGATTTTCAATATCGGCGTCAGTATCGGCCTGGTGGAGGTCGGCCATGAAAGCGGGGCGATGGATGATTTGCTCAGCGCCGCGGACTCCGCTTGCTATGTGGCCAAAAAACAAGGCAAGGGCCGGGTGCACGTTTATTCCTCGCATGACGAGGCCGTGGCGCGTCACCGGGGAGAAATACAATGGCTGCAACGCCTGCAATCGGCGTTGAGCAACGACGAATTTGAACTGTTTTCCCAGCCCATCGTATCCCTGAGCGGGAAAACGAAAAGTGGTCCGGCGTTCGAGATCCTGCTGCGCATGAGAGACGAAAACGGCAAAGAGATATCACCGGACAAGTTCATGAGGGCGGCCGAAAGATATCAAATCATGCCGCATATCGATCGCTGGGTCGTGCAAAGAACTTTGGCGGCGCTCGCCAGCGAATCGATCGGGCTGCCCGAGGGCAAGAGTTGTGCGATCAATATTTCGGGCCAGACACTGGCCGACGAAGGATTCCTGGAATTCGTCGTCGATTGCCTGGATCGCACCGGGGTGGATGCCGCCAAGATTTGTTTCGAGGTGACCGAATCCGCCGTGGTGGATAACCTGGCTCACGCGCAGCGATTCATTGGCGTTCTGCATGGCATGGGTTGTCGCTTCGCGCTGGATGATTTCGGTAGCGATGTTGGCTCGATAGCCAATCTGAAAAACCTGGCCATGGATTACCTGAAGATCGATGGCTCGTTTATCCGCGACCTGGGATCCAACGAAGTCAACCGTGCCATGGTCGATGCGATGATCAAGCTGGCGCGTACCCTCGATTTCGAGGTGATTGCCGAACAGGTCGAGGACAACCTGTCGCTGGAAGCGATCCGCCTGCTGGGTTTCGATTACGTACAAGGTTACTTGCTCGGACGGCCGCAGCCGCTGCTGGCCGTCGCCTGAAAAAAGGGCCGAACCCCCACCATGGAGTCCAGCCTTTGGCTCGCAAATTAGCGCGGCCGTAGTAGAATATCCCAAGCCCGGCAGGCTCCTAGACCAGCCACTGGACCAGCAACAACGCGACGATGTTGATAATCTTGATCAGCGGGTTGATCGCCGGGCCAGCGGTATCCTTGTAAGGGTCGCCGACGGTGTCTCCGGTTACCGCGGCCATGTGGGCCTCCGAGCCTTTGCCGCCGAAATTACCGTCCTCGATATACTTTTTCGCGTTGTCCCACGCACCGCCACCGGTAGTCATCGAGATAGCCACAAACAGACCGGTGACGATCGTGCCGATCAGCAGCCCGCCAAGCGCGAGGATTCCTGCCTCCGGCCCCATCAGCCAGTTCATGACAAAGTACAGCACGACCGGCATCAGTACCGGCAGCAGCGACGGTACGATCATCTCCTTGATCGCGGACCTGGTCAGCAAATCGATGGCGCGCGAATAATCGGGTTTGCCGGTGCCGTCCATGATGCCGGGGATTTCGCGGAACTGACGGCGAACTTCGTTGACCACCGAGGCGGCAGCCCGTCCAACGGCTTCCATCGCCATCGACGCGAACAGATAGGGCACCATGCCGCCGATAAACAGACCGATAATGACGGCCGGTTTATCGAGGCTGAATACCACGGATTCGTCCAGGTAGTTGGTGAAATCCGCAAACAGGACCAGCGCCGCAAGGCCGGCCGAGCCGATCGCGTAGCCCTTGGTCACCGCTTTGGTCGTATTGCCGACCGCGTCCAGCGGATCGGTGATACGCCGAATTTCCTCGGGCATATCCGCCATCTCGGCAATGCCGCCCGCGTTATCGGTGATCGGGCCGAAAGCGTCCAGCGCGACGATCATGCCGGTCATCGACAGCATGCTGGTGGCCGCGATGGCGATGCCATACAAACCGGCCATCTCATACGCGCCATAGATGCTAAGACAAACGGCGATCACAGGCAGCGCCGTGGCTTTCATCGACAGGCCCAGGCCAGCGATGATGTTGGTCGCGTGCCCGGTTGTGGAGGCTTTTGCCACCTGCTGTACAGGGCCGAATTCGGTCCCCGTGTAGTACTCGGTGACTACCACCATGAACGCGGTCAAACCCAGGCCGATCAGCGAAGCAATCCACAGGTTCAGCGCAGTGAATTCCGCGATACCGCTCATCATCCAGTCGGTGACGAAATAAAACGCCGCTGCCGCAATGACGCCGGAAACGATGACACCCTTGTACAGCGCGTTCATGATCTTCGCGCCGTCTTTGGTCTTGACAAAAAATGTTCCGATGATCGACGCGACAATGGATACCGCACCGAGCACCAACGGGTAGACGATGACCACATCGCCACTGCCACTTAACAGCAGGCTGCCAAGCAGCATCGTGGCGACGATGGTGACCGCATAGGTTTCGAACAGGTCGGCAGCCATGCCGGCGCAGTCGCCGACATTGTCACCGACATTGTCGGCGATTACGGCCGGGTTGCGCGGGTCATCCTCGGGTATTCCCGCTTCGACCTTGCCGACCAGGTCGGCGCCGACATCGGCGCCCTTGGTGAAAATTCCGCCGCCCAGCCGGGCGAAGATCGAAATCAGCGAACCGCCGAATGCCAGCCCGACCAATGCGTGAAGGATTTCCGTGTTGTCGTGTCCCAGCATTTTCAAAACCATGAAATAAGCGGCGATACCGAGCAATCCCAGGCCGACCACGAGCATGCCGGTGATGGCGCCGCCGCGAAAAGCGACGTTGAGTGCGGCGTTGATGCCCTGGTGCGCGGCTTGCGCGGTACGCACGTTTGCCTGCACCGAAATTCTCATGCCGATGAAACCGGCCATTCCCGACAATATTGCGCCGATCGCAAAGCCGATCGCGCTCAGGCTGCCGAGCGCAATCCACAGGATCACGAGCAGCACCACACCGACCATCGAGATCGCGCGGTATTGCCGGTTCATGTACGCACTGGCGCCTTCCTGAATTGCCACGGCAATGCTTTGCATTTTTTCATTGCCCGCGGGCTGGGCCATAATCCACTTCGCTGAAAACGCGCCATAAACCAGCGCCAGCACCGCCGCTCCAAGAGCAATCCAAAGTGCCATTTCTGTCATTTCCAAACCTCCCAATAAAAAAACCAACACCGGGGAATTCCCCGCAATCCCTGTCACCGCCAAATTTCAGCCCCGGTGAACCGGGGTCGTTCAGCGATTACGCCAGTACGAGCGCCTAAATTTTGAATCCTTTTTTCAATCTGCGAGGCACGGCAATATTTTTTAGCTCCACATATCGCGGCATTCCGTTTCGGTAGGGCGGGTAATCCTCGCCACGAATCAATGGCGCCAGGTATCGCCGGCCAGCCGCCGTGATGCCGAAGCCGTCTTTGCTGATGTAGCGGGCAGGCATCATTTTCTCCCGGTTCGCAACCCGGCTCAACGGAGTATGCCCGATCGACCAACGATAGGGGTGGTCCGATTTGCGGACAATGATCGGCATGATCGCATTGTGACCTTTGAGAGCCAGTTCCACCGCCGCTTTGCCGACCGCGTAGGCCTGTTTTACATCGACGCCGGATGCGAGGTGCCGTGCGGAGCGCTGCAGGTAGTCCGCAACCGCCCAGTGATATTTATAGCCATGTTTTTTCCTGATCATTTCCGCAACGACAGGCCCGGCACCACCGAGTTGAGCGTGGCCAAATGCATCCCGGGTCCCGGCCTCGGCCAGGAAGCGGCCGTCCCTGAAGCGGGCGCCTTCCGATACGACGATCACGCAATATTCATACTTGCGGACGCATTCCTTTACCCGGCTCAGGAACCGCTGCTGCGCAAACGGTACTTCCGGAAGCAGGATGATATGCGGGGCGTCGCCGGGCTTCGCTCCAGCGAGGCAGGCTGCCGCAGCTATCCATCCGGCATGCCTGCCCATGACTTCCAGGACGAAAACCTTGGTCGATGTACGCGCCATGGAGGCCACATCCAACGCAGCTTCGCGGGTCGAGACGGCAACGTATTTGGCTACCGAACCGAAACCCGGGCAGGAATCGGTGACCGGCAGGTCATTGTCCACCGTTTTCGGTATGCCGATGCAGGTAATCGGGTAGCCCAGTTGGCGGCCGATGCGCGATACCTTCAGGGCGGTATCCATGGAATCGCCACCGCCGTTGTAGAAGAAATAGCCGATGTCGTGCGCCTTGAACACATCGATCAGGCGCTGGTACTCCGAGCGGTTCTCCTCCAGGCCTTTGAGTTTGAACCTGGCGGACCCAAATGCGCCACCGGGCGTGTGGCGGAGCGCGGCAATTGTGGCGGCGCTTTCCTTGCTGGTATCCACCAGGTCTTCCAGTAATGCGCCGATGATGCCGTTGCGGCCGGCAAAGACTTTGCCGATTCGGTCGCGATGCTTCCTCGCGGTTTCGATGACACCGCAAGCCGAAGCGTTGATCACAGAGGTCACACCGCCCGATTGCGCATAAAAGACGTTTTTCTTGTGCATCGTTTTTTTTCTTGCCCGGGGTCGGGCCGGTTAAAACAGCGGCCAAGCATACCTGATTCCGGCGCTCGCTTCATAAGGTTTGACCTGGTCTCCCGCTGACGTTAGGGTTCCGGCCTTCGCAGTCGGTATCAGTCTGTCGAGGAGCCGTTGTGAGGATCGTATTGCTGGGCGCGCCGGGTTCAGGCAAGGGTACGCAGGCGCAAAAACTGGTCGCTGGTCAGGGTATTCCGCAAGTTTCTACCGGAGATCTGCTGCGCGCGGAACTGAAATCGGAAAGCGCGCTGGGCTTGCGGGCCAAGACCGATATGGATGCCGGCCGACTGGTTGCAGATGGACTGGTGCTGCAAATAATCGAACGGCGCCTGGAAAAGGATGATGTGCGCAACGGGTTCATCCTCGATGGATTTCCTCGCAACAGAACGCAGGCGGAGGACCTGGCTCGGTTGCTGGCGGAAATCGAAAAACCGCTGGACGCGGTTTTGCTTCTCGATATCGATATGGAGATCCTGAGCAAACGTCTGACCGGCCGCCGCACCTGTTCCGTTACCGGCAAGGTGCTCAATATTCATTTTTCCCCGCAGCAGGATCTGGACGCTTGTATCGCCGCCGGCGGAGAATTGCTTTATCGCGATGACGACAACGAGGAAACCATCGCCAATCGCCTCGGTGTATATCAGGAACAAACCCGGCCATTGATCGAATTTTACCGCTCGGCCGGTTTGCTCAGAGTGGTCGATGCGATGGGAACGGTCGAGGAAGTCGCCCAACGGATGCAAGAGGCTCTCGATTCCTGAAGGCCCTCCTACATGGCAGGGGTGGCCGCGATCGCCAGCAAGTCACTGCCGAGAACTTCGCGGCGCCAGCCACGGGTGGCCCTGGTGTCTGTTTCGCCGCGGGCCAGCGCCTGCAAATCACGCCGGCCCGCGAGTAATTCGGGTTGCACCTTCAGTTCGCCGGCGCGCTTCACCAGCAGTGCCTTGAGTTTTTTTAGCAGGGCCTTTTCCGCCGCACCGGGCCGCGCAATGCTATTCCCCGGGACCGGTTCGCCAGTTTCCCGGCCCAGCGCCTCGAGCATCGCAGATCCATAACGCCTGAGTTTTCCTGTTGGCAGGTGCTTGACTCCGGTCAGGTCCTCGGTTTTTTCGGGATTTCGGAGGGCCAGTTCGACCAACGGCGCATCCCTGACAATCCATTGCCTCGGCCGATTTTCGTGTTTCGCCGTCTTCTCGCGCCAGCCGGCCAGGGCCTTGAGTCTCACGCGCTGTTTGGCCTCCAGCTTGCCGGCTCCTTTGACCCGCCGCCAGGCGGTTTCGTCGTCCTGTTCATACAACTTACGGTCATACAGTTCCAGACTGTCTTCCTCGAACCAGCGTTCGCGATCGCCGACGACGATATCCGCTTGCAGGCGTTCCATCATCGGGATCAGGTACAGGACATCGTCGGCCGCGTAATCGAGCTGTGCCCGGGTCAGCGGTCTCGCGCACCACTGGGTGCGGGTCTGGGATTTGCTGAGACTGACGCTCATCAGTTGCTCGACCAGCGTCGAATATCCAAGTTGCAGGTCATTGCCGAGGCAGGCGGCCGCGATCTGGGTGTCGAATACCGGTTGCAAAGGATCATCGGCATATTGCAACAGCAGTTCGAGATCCTGGCGGGCGGAATGCATGATTTTCAGTTGCCGGGGGTTGGCCAGCACCTCGAACAAGGGAGCGAGATCCGGAATCGCCAGGTTATCGATCAGGAATATCCGGTTCCGGGTCGAGATCTGCATCAGGCATAACTGGGAATAATAGGTATCTTCGCGTCGGAATTCGGTGTCCAGCCCGATCATCGGCGAACCGGCGATTTGTGAAATCGCGTTCGCGAGACTGGCCTCGTTGCTGATCATTCGCACGTCCGATGCGGGAATGTTGCTCAAAAAGACATACCTGTGCTGCGCCCGTAGAAGTATCCGGCAATTGTCCGATTGGGTGAAATCCGGGCAGAGGGTATCATGCCCACTGACAGGCACGACAGGACGCAGATATGAGCCTTCTGCTGAAGGTATTCGCTGAAATCGCTTTGTTACGCCGCGGACCGGAAGATCTGCCGGCGTCCAGGTTTCTGCTCGCGTTCAGTTTGCTGTTTTATACGGTGGGGACCGTAGCGACGTCATCGGTTTATGCGGTGGATGCGGGGCAGATTTTTCTCGAAGCGCTGGCTGACGTCACCATGATGCTGCTTTGGTACGGTTCATTGCTGGTTATTTACCAACGCCGTGCCCGTCTGCAACAAACTCTGACCGCGTTATTCGGGACCGGCGCGCTGCTCTACCTCGTCGCCTTTCCGGTGATGAACTGGATGCAGCATCTGCTTGATGCGCAAACCAGCGTACAATTGCCGACCTTGATAATGACGGCCATATTGATTTGGTCGATCGCGGTGGCGGGTCAAATCGTTCATCGGGCACTGGATATTCGATTCGGGTTGGGAATATTGATCGGTATCAGTTATTTTTTTTCCAGCGTGGCGGTCTTTTCCTTTCTGTTCGGTGCTGCCTGAGACCGGATCCGGATGCACATACACATACTTGGCATATGCGGGACTTTTATGGGTGGCGTGGCGGCGCTGGCAAGAGAAGCCGGCCACAAAGTCACCGGCAGCGACCGGCAGGTTTATCCGCCGATGAGTACCCAGCTCGAGTCTCTCGGGGTCACGATCCTGGATGAAGACGATCCGGCGCAACTGGAGTCCCGGCCCGATGAGGTCATTGTCGGCAATGTGATGTCACGCGGCCGGGGCGTCGTAGAGGCGCTGCTCAACAGTAAGCTGCCCTACACATCGGGACCGGAATGGCTGGCCCGGAACATCCTCGGGGAACGCTGGGTGCTCGCCGTTGCCGGGACCCACGGCAAGACCAGCTGCGCCAGCATGCTCGCCTGGATACTGGAAGACGCCGGCCTGAACCCTGGATTCCTGATCGGCGGCGTGGCCGGCAATTTTTCCGGCTCGGCGCGACTGGGCGAAGCGCCGTTCTTCGTGGTCGAGGCGGATGAGTACGATACGGCGTTTTTTGACAAACGCGCGAAATTTGTTCATTACCGGCCGCGTACCCTGGTGTTGAATAATCTCGAATATGATCATGCCGATATCTACCCGGACCTGGCCGCTATAGCGACGCAGTTTCACCACCTCGTTCGAACCGTGCCTGGCGATGGCCTTATCGTCTGCAACGGCGACGACGATAATCTGGCCGCAGTGATCGGGCAGGGCTGCTGGACCCGTTGCGAAAAATTTCTCGGGGACGGTGAGTGGCAGGCAAGGCATGATCCGTCCAGCCAACGATTGCAAATCAGTTTTGCCCAAACGGATCGGGCCGAATGTCGCTGGCAGATGAGCGGCGATCATAATGTCGCCAACGCGGTGGCCGCGGTGGCCGCGGCAAGACATGCCGGTGTTCCTCTGGCCTCGTCCGTGGATTCGTTGAGCCGCTTTGCCGGCGTCAAAAGGCGGATGGAATTGCGGGGTGAGGCAAGGGGTGTTTCCGTGTATGACGATTTTGCCCATCATCCGACGGCGATCAGGGCGACTCTTGACGGGGTTCGAGAGGCGCACCCGGGATCCCGTATTCACGCGGTGCTCGAGCCCCGATCCAATACCATGCGCCTGGGCGTCCATCGCGATCGCCTCGCCGAGTCCCTGCGACCGGCCGATCGCTCCTGGTTGTTCCGGCCAGCCGATCTTGCCTGGGATCTCGACGAAAGCATGGCTCTGCCAGGCCAGCAATTCAGCGTCTACGACGATACCGATGAGATGGCCATGGATATCGCCGGTGATGCACGCGAGGGTGATATCGTCGTGGTGATGAGTAACGGCGCGTTTGACCAGATTCATCAGAAGTTGCTGGATCGCCTGGCAGCCGATACCGGAGATTGATCAGTGGACCGGCAGTACGCACAACAAACCATCAGCCTGGCCTGGAGCGGCGCCTCGGGCGCGCAATACGGCATCCGCTTGCTCGAGTGCCTGCTTGGCGCCGGCCACCGCGTCTACCTGATGTTGTCGAAACCTGCCCAGATCGTTATTGCGGAAGAAACGGATTTAGGGTTGCCGGGCCGCAGCGGCGAGATCGCCCGCGTCCTGCAAGGAAAATTCTCGGTTTCCGAGGATCGGCTGCGGGTTTTCGGTCGTGAGGAGTGGACCGCGCCCGTGGCCAGCGGGTCGGCAAGAATCGATGCGATGGTGATTTGCCCTTGCAGCATGGCGACCGTTTCGGCGGTTGCCGCCGGCGCCAGCAAAACCCTGATCGAAAGAGCCGCCGATGTCATGCTCAAGGAGGGCCGCAAACTGGTCCTGGTGCCGCGGGAAACCCCGTTTTCGATCATCCACCTGGAAAACATGCTGCGGCTGGCGAGGGCGGGTGCAGTTGTTCTGCCCGCCAGCCCGGGCTTCTATGCACGGCCGAAAAGCGTGGACGACCTGGTCGATTTTGTGGTCGCGCGCATACTGGACCAACTGGATATCCCGCACCAACTGTTGACACCCTGGGGCAGTCGATAACGTCGGCTCGGCCCGCTGCCCGGCGACTGCGATCATCGATCGACCTGTATCGATAACTGGCAAATTGCCGGCGACATACTATGCTTAGATGCGAGGGAGTTAGAGACATTCCCGCTGTGAAACCGGCACGATGAATCTGCAGACCATAGCCCTGTTTCCTTTACATACCGTCCTGTTTCCCGGCGGACCGCTACTTCTGAGGGTTTTTGAAACCCGTTACCTGGACATGATTCGCAGAAGCCTCAAAGGCGAACAGGATTTTGGCATTATCCAGATTCAGACGGGTTCCGAGGGAGAGACTTCATCGATCTATTCGACGGGTACGATTGCCAGGATCGTCGACTGGAGCCAGGGCGATGACGGCATCCTCGGGATCGTGGTTCACGGCGGAGACAGGTTCCGGGTTTTGCAGGCGGAGACACTCCCCGATGGGCTGAATGTGGGACGCGTAAACGTCCTCGATGAGGACCCGGGAACCCTGGTGCCGGTCGAATACGCGCTGATGGCCGATGTGTTGGAAAAAATTCTGAATAGCCTGGAAGAACAATACTCGAGCGTCAGCAGGGACATGCGAAACGCCGGTTGGGTGGCTAACCGGTTGGCGGAGTTGCTGCCGCTGGACATGGTCGACAAGCAAAAGTGCCTGGAAATCGCTGAACCGTTGACCCGGTTGCGCCAGTTACAAGGCATGATCCGGGAGGCCAGGGCCGACGACGAATAACCATCCTTGCCGTGGTGGTTACAGGTTGCTGAATACCATCGCTGCTGCCTCCAGCGTCGTTTCAATATCCTGCCTGCTGTGTGCCGATGAGATAAATCCCGCCTCGAAGGCCGATGGGGCGAGATAAATTCCGGCATCGAGCATGCCGTGAAAGAATTTTCTGAAACGATCCTGGTCGCAAGCCGTGACCTGTTCCAGGCAGGTGATCGGCGAGTCGCCGCTAAAAAATATTCCGAACATGCCGCCCACGGTGTGGCTGCTGAACGGCACCCCTGCCTGGTCCGAGATCTCCTGCAGTCCCGCGCTGAGCTTGTTGCAGCTTTTCTCCAGGCGGTCATGGAAGCCGGGTTCGCTGATTAGCTCCAGCGTCTGCAGTCCCGCGCTCATGGCGATCGGGTTGCCGGACAAGGTGCCGGCCTGGTAGACCGGTCCCAAAGGCGCAAGCTGCTCCATGATGTCACGGCGGCCCCCAAAGGCGCCGGCCGGTATGCCGCCGCCGATGATTTTTCCCAGGGTGGTCAGATCGGGCATGACACCATAGCGTTGCTGCGCCCCGCCCAATGCGACCCGGAATCCGGTCATGACCTCGTCAAAAATCAGCACGCTGCCATGTTCGCTGCAAAGTCTTCTCAATTCCTCCAGGAAACCGGTAATTGGCGGAACGCAGTTCATGTTTCCTGCTACCGGCTCCACGATGACGCAGGCAATGTCGTTGCCATGCCGGGCAAAACATTGCAGCAACTGTTGTGGATCGTTGTAACGCAGGCACAAGGTGCTTGCGGCAATTGCCTTCGGCAGGCCGGGTGAGGTCGGCACGCCAAGCGTAAGAGCGCCTGATCCCGCCTTGACCAGCAGGGAATCCGAATGACCGTGATAACAGCCCTCGAACTTGAGCAGCAACTCGCGCCCGGTATATCCCCGAGCCAGTCGTATCGCGCTCATGGTCGCCTCGGTTCCCGAACTGACCATGCGAACCATTTCCACCGATGGCACCAGGCGGCAGACCAGTTCGGCCAGTTCGGTCTCGATTTCCGTCGGTGCGCCAAAACTCAGGCCCAGGCGGGCTCGTTCGGTGACGGCCTGAATCACTTTCGGGTGCGCATGACCCAGAATCATGGGGCCCCACGACCCAACGTAATCGATGTACTCGCGGCCGTTGCTGTCGGTAACGCGTGAACCCAATGCCTTGCTGATGAAAACAGGTTCACCGCCTACGCTGGCGAACGAACGGACCGGGGAGTTCACGCCACCCGGGATGTATTTTTTTGCTTGGCTAAAAAGAGTCAATGCTTTCTCCGTGGCTCGGCCCGACGATTGGCGATTCATTTCCGGACCGGTTTTCGACACTGCTAGTGTAGCGGAGTCTGCCTGACCCGAGACTAATCTACCGTAGCGGCGGGCAACAGGCTCATAAATTCGATTTTTCCGGCCGTAATGAAAAACCATTCGCGACCCATGATCGAATATATCGTCCCCGTTCCCGACCGGTCTCGCTTCGATCGCCTAAATCAGACAGGCTCATGGAGAACATGCGACAATGCAGTCAGGGTTTGATCAGGAAAGCGGTGTTTGATGAAAGCCTATATGTGCGTCATTTGCGGGTATATTTATGACGAAGAGCAGGGTGACCCAGGTTCCGGAATCGAACCACGCACCCGCTGGGACGATGTGCCCTTGTCGTGGCGTTGCCCGGATTGCGGTGCCGGCAAGGAAGACTTCGAAATGGTCGAAATCTAGGCCCGCACCCCTGATCCACTATCCCTGGCGACAGGCAGGCTAAAGCCGGCACCGGTTACAAGCGCTGGATTTTGAAACCGCGCTTGCGAAGCAATTCGATCACACCATGCTCGCCGAGCAGGTGCAGTGCCCCGACGATGACCATATAGTCTTGCTTCCCGTGGCGGAGAATCTCTGTCAGTTGCCGCTCCCAGGCCAGGTTCCGCTGGTCGACCAGTTCATCGAACAGCTCCGGATATTCGTCGAACGAATCGAGCAACAACAATTCGAGCGCTCGTTCGTCGCCCGTTTTCCACGCCTCGAGAAGCTTTTCGATCTCACCCGTCAACTGGTCGAGTTCCGCCAGCGTTTTTTCGAGAAACATCCCCTGATCGGCATCGCTCAAAGAGGCAAAGATGTTCAATTGTTGCTCCACGGTTTCCAGTCCTTCCACGGATTTCTTGTCCGTTACCGCCAGGCGCAGGAAGTACTGCTCGACGCCGATCTCCGGCGAGTAGCCTGCCTGCCTCAGCGACCAGTCGAGCACCATCAGTGCGGCGAACCAGGGGCGCACCGCGGCGAATCGTTCCAGGTCTATACCCAGGGCCAGCGCACTTTCCCTGGAGCGGTTGAATGAGGCATCGCCCATCAAGGACCTGAGACTGCTGTCGCCTGGAGCCATCGCCAGTGAACGGATCAACGCGGCACTTTCCAGCGGGTCCAGGTCGTCGAGGTCGATTTCCATGATCAACGCATCCGATTTTTCGTAAGCCTCGCCAAATACGGCGGGCAACGGGTAGTCGTCCTCGCGCAGGACATGGATCGATCCGGCGACGTACAGCGTTACCTGGTCTGATCGCACGGCATAGACCAGGCCCCGCTGCTCCGGGGCGGCCACTGCCGCCAGTGACGGGCTGAGAATTATGAACAGCGCCATGGCGTTCAAAAATCGGCTGCGATTCCGGGATAACGGG
>BFAU01000063.1 GCA_008975185.1 bacterium MnTg04
AATGGGCGTTTAAGATGGCGAAAATACAATCCTGCTTGCGAGCGCGGGCCAGGTCTTCCAGCCCCATTTCCTCCGCAAGATCCGTCAACTCTGCTACCGGACGGGTTTTCAGCTCGGTCAGGTTCAGCGATGATTTTTTCGCATCGAGTTCTTCCGCCGGAATCACTTCCAGCTCTTCTGCCCGGGTACCATCGTCAATGTCGCGAGGACGCCGCGAACGGCCTTTCCCGCCCTTGCCGTTGTTACCGCCTTTGGCTCGGTTACCGGACTTGTTCGTGCTGCGTCCGCCGCGTGGTTGATTGCCCAAGTAGCCCCTCACAAGTTGGTGTCCAAAAATGCTGTTAACTGGGACTTGGAAAGCGCCCCGACTTTTTGTCCTTCGACGGTCCCGTTCTTGAACAGGATCAGCGTCGGGATTCCACGAATCCCGAATTTGGGTGGAATCGACGGATTTTCGTCGATATTGAGTTTGGCAATTTTCAGGCGCCCCTTATATTCCTCGGCGATCTCGGTGAGAATCGGCGCAATCATTTTGCACGGGGCGCACCACTCGGCCCAGAAATCCAGCAGCACCGGCACCTCCGATTCAATGACATCGGCTTCGAAACTATCGTCACTCGTATGGATAACTTGCTCGCTCAACTCAGGCTTCCTTCCGGGTATCGGGTCTTGTGGTTTTTGACCGGCAATGCCGATTAAAGAAAAAAATCGGAAAAATGACGCCGGACATTTAATCAGGCAATATGTTCTGAAATACGCGGCTTTTGAATTTGGCTACTGGGAATCGACTGCTGGCGAAGGATTCGGCGGGCTCACTGAAAGCCGCTGCGTAATAGAGTACATTTTGTACCGGACATTCGCCGGTTGCAAGTGCCTGGACCGAAAATTCAACAAGAAAGTACCCTAAATGCCCGATAACCCGCTTACCGATGTCGAATTCGACAGTTTCAACCTTGCTTCAGAGCTGAATCAGGGCCTGGCAGATGCCGGATTTGAGTTCTGCACGCCGATTCAGGCCAAGACCCTGCCGCGCGCGCTGGCCGGCGACGATGTGGCGGGCCAGGCGCAAACCGGCACCGGCAAAACAGCCGCTTTCCTGCTGGCGCTGTTTCAGCGCCTGTTGACGCGGCCGGCTGGCGCACAAAGGCGGCTCAACGATCCGCGGGCGATGATACTCGCGCCGACCCGTGAACTGGCCATCCAGATCGCGAAAGACGCGGAGGTTCTCGGAGCCCACACAGGGCTGAAAATCGGACTCGTCTACGGGGGCACGGATTACGACAAGCAACGCCAGATGTTGCAACAGGGCGTGGACGTGCTGATCGGCACGCCCGGCCGTTTCATCGATTATTTCAAACAGCGAATTTTCGGCCTGGATTCCATAGAAGTCGTCGTGCTCGATGAAGCCGACCGTATGTTCGATCTCGGCTTCATCCGGGATATTCGTTATTTGCTCAGACGTCTGCCACCGCCTGTGGCAAGATTGAATATGCTGTTCTCAGCCACCTTGTCGCAACGCGTGCTTGAGCTGGCATACGAGCATATGAACGACCCGGAACTCATCAAGATCGAGACCGACCGGATCACCGTCGACAAGGTTCGTCAATTGATTTACTTCCCGTCCAACCACGAAAAAATATCCTTGCTGGTCGGCTTGTTGCGGCAGATGGATGCAACCCGGACCATGATTTTCATCAACACCAAAAGAGGTGCCGAACATTTGCAATCATGGTTGATACACAACGGTTTCGATGCGCGCGCCATTACCGGCGATGTGCCGCAGCGAAAACGCGAGGCCCTGATGCGTGATTTCACCAGCGGAAAACTGCCGGTCCTGATTGCCACCGACGTGGCCTCTCGTGGCCTGCATATACCCGATGTCAGTCATGTCTTTAATTACGATCTCCCGCAAGACACAGAAGACTATGTACATCGCATCGGCCGGACGGCTCGCGCCGGCGCCAGCGGAGACGCGATCAGTTTTGGCTGCGAAGACTCTGTCGTAAACCTGCCGGACATCGAGGAATACATCGATCACCGGATCCCGGTAGGCAAGATAACGCCGGACTTGCTGCCCGAATTGAAAAGGCCGCCGCCGCGACCGCGGAGAACGGAGCAGCACAGAAGAAACCAGCGATCGGGCAAGCCCGCCAGCAGGGGCAGGAACCGGCCACGCGGGCGTTAGCCGGACTGGAGCAGACCCGACAAGTCAGCGATGGCAGGAAATTCGGCCGTGTCCTGGCCCGGCGCACCCGAATCCGGCCGGCTGATCGCAAAAAGCTGCTTGATCCCGAATTCCCGCGCCGCGCGCAGCACCGGCAGACTGTCGTCGACAAAAAGGGTCCTGGCCGGATCGAATCGTTCCTGCCTGGCGAATCGCCCCCAAAACTCCGGATATTCCTTGGGCATTCCAAATTCATGCGCAGTGAACAATGCGTCGAAATGCCGGTCCAGACCCGTGCGTTTGATCTTCAGATTGAGACTGTCCTGGTGGGCATTGGTCACCAGGACAACGCGCTTGCCGGTTCGTCCCAGCCAGCACAAAAAATCCAGCGCCCCGGGCAGATACCTTATATGGTGTTCGACCTCGGTCTTGAGCTGCTCGAGGTTGATGTCGAGTTCGGCGCTCCAGAAATCCAGGCAATACCAGTCCAGCGTCCCTCGTACCTCCGCGTACTTCGGCTCGAGCTTGTCGAGAGCACGTTCGAAACCGATGCTATTCAGTTCCGCATAACGCCGCGGCACAATTTCCCGCCAGAACAGCGTGTCAAAACGCAAATCCAGCACCGTGCCGTCCATATCGAGCAGTACAGTATCGGTCTGTCGCCAGTTCGGCATGCTTGCATTGCCGCTTGTCATCGCAGGTATTCCATGGATGATGGATGGTATACCCTTGCACACCATTCGATCGAGTCTCCGAGGAATCGATGAACGAGAAAGAAATCGGATCTTTGTTGCCCGGAATCGTCAAAATCGCCCGCCAGGCCGGTAAGCGAATCCTGGCCGTCTATGAGACCGATTTCGAAGTCCGGACCAAGGCAGACACTTCGCCACTGACGGCCGCCGACCTGGCTGCCCATGACACCATCGTGGCCGGATTGAAAAAACTGACGCCAGGCTGGCCGGTATTGTCGGAAGAGTCCGCGGAAATCGCCTTTGAAACCCGTTCCCGTTGGTCACGCTACTGGCTGGTCGATCCACTGGATGGAACACGGGAGTTTGTTAAGCGTAACGGCGAATTTACGGTGAATATCGCACTGATCGATAATCACTGTCCGGTACTCGGCGTGGTCCACGTTCCGGTCAGCGGGCGCGACTATTACGCCAGCCGGCAGTCCGGCGCCTGGCGCCAGGATCCGGGAGAGGGGCCGGTGAGTATCCAGGCCAGCGCGAGGTGCGGCCGGCCGGTCAGGGTCGTCGGCTCCAAGTCTCATCGCGGAAGCAGCCTGGATGCCTTCCTCGAGCGCCTGGGAGATTACCATCTGGTTCCCATGGGAAGTTCCCTGAAAATCTGCCTGGTCGCCGATGGCAGTGCAGATATTTACCCTCGCCTTGGCCCCACATCGGAGTGGGACACCGCAGCGGCCCAGGCGGTAGTCGAAATTGCCGGCGGAAAAATGACCAATATCGACGGTGAAGCTATTCAATACAACCGCAAGGCCGATCTGCTAAACCCGTTCTTCCTGGTTTTTGGCGACAGTTCGGTAGATTGGCCACGGCTGCTGACATAATTCAGTCTGCCCGCATGGCATCGGGCGAGCAACTTGTCTAAGCTTTGACCATGCAATCGATTTTCGGCCATGGACGATAAAATCAACACCGAGGCCTTCGGTAAATTACGCAAGCTGAAACTACTGCGTATGGAACACCGCGATCTCGATGAAGTTATCGTCAGGCTGTCGCAGGATCCATTTGTCGATCAATTGATGTTAAAGCGGCTAAAAAAAAGAAAGCTGCAAATCAAGGATTCGATCGAGCGCCTGCAAAGTGAAATGATTCCGGATCTGAACGCCTGATTTGCAGTCAGCGAGATCCGCTTTCCCGGCTGTGTTCCGGGAAAAACCAGGCGGCCAGCGCCGGCAACAGGAAAATAGCGCCCAGCATGTTCACCAGGAACATGAAGGTCAGCAAAATCCCCATATCCGCCTGGAATTTCAACGGGGAAAATATCCAGGTCGCGACGCCTATGCCCAGGGTTACCGCGGTAAAAACGACGCCGTTACCGGTTACCGTCAGTGTATCCAGGTACGCCGCGTGCAATGTTTCTCCTCGTTTGAGGAACCCCTGCATGCGGCTGAAAATATAAATTCCGTAGTCCACGCCGACACCAACGCCCAGCGCGACGACTGGTAGGGTGTTGACTTTTAACCCTATTTCCAAAAAGGCCATCAGTGCGTAAGCCAGCAGGGAAACCAGGCCCAGGGGAAGGACAATACAAAGTACGGCACGCAGGGACCGGAAGGTGGCCCAGCACAACAGGATGATTGCGGCGAACACGCCCACCAGTATCGGGAACTGGGCCTTGGAGACTTCCTCGTTGGTCGCCGCCATCACGCCCACATTGCCGGTCGCCAGGCGAAACTTCACATCGTCGTCTTCATTGGCCAGGCGAATGCTGACCCCATCGGTCGGGTTGGCGGCAATATAGGCTTTGAACTCGGCGACAATATTTTCAATTGTTTCGGCCTTGTGATCGGTGGTAAACATCATCACCGGCATCACGTCGCAGTTACGATTCAACAGCCCGGTACTGGTTTCGACATAGGCGACCGACTGAACCAGGATGGCCTCGTTCCGCGACAACACGCGCCATTTCAGATTGCCTTCGTTCCAACCGGTATTGATGATCTTGGAAATCATCGGCAGCGCGACGACACCCTGCACGCCTTCGACATTCCGCATATGCCAGGCGAATTCATCGATTGCGGTCATGACCTCATACTGGACGCAGCCCTGTTGCGGCGTTTCCACGACGATCGTGATGATGTCGACCCCGATCGAGAATCTGTCGGTGATCGATGCGCTGTCCCGGTTATAGGTCGATTCCGCGCGCAATTCCGGGACGCCCTTGTGCAGATCGCCGATTTTGACGTCCGCTGCTTTCCAATAACCGAATACCAGCAATATACCCGCGATTGCCAGCATTATCGAAGCGGGCTTCCGGTCGGTAATGCCGGCCAGCCGGGTCCAGACCACCCGGAGTCGTTCCGAACGCTGGCGCAGGCGGTCACGGTAATCGTCGCCGAGATTCAAATAGGAAATCAGGACCGGCAGCAAAACCAGGTTGCTCAGTATGATCGCAGCCACACCCAGGCTCGCGGTAATCGCCATTTCCTGAATAACCCTGACCGGAATCAAAAGAATGGTTATGAACCCGATCGTATCGCTGGCCAGGGCGATTCCGCCGGGCACCAGCAGGCGGCGGAAACTGATCCGGGCGGCTTGGTGGCAGCTGGCGCCCTTGTGCAACTCGGAGCCGACCGAACTGATCATCTGCACGCCATGGCTGACCCCGATGGCAAACACCAGGAACGGCACCAGGATGCCCATCGGGTCGATGCCATATCCCAGCAAGGTCAGCGAACCCAGTTGCCAGACCACGGCAATCAGGGAGCACAAAAGCGGGATCAGGGTGATTTTCAGCGACTGGCAATAGAGATAAACCAGCACCGCCGTAATCAGCGCCGCGACCAGGAAAAACAACAGGACTCGACCGGTGCCATCCGCTATGTCGCCAACCACCTTGGCAAAACCGATGATGTTGATCTCGATGCCGTCAAATTCCGGGTCATCGAGAATCCTCGCCCTGACCATGTCATCCAGGTCATGCGAGACCCTGACCAGGTCCAGTTTCTTCCCGGTTTCAGGGTTGGTCTCCAGCAATTGCGCGCTGATTATCGCCGCCGAAAAGTCGTTGGCGACCAGCCGGCCGACGATACCCGCCTTGAGGATATTCTCCCTGACTTTGGCCAGGCCAATGGCGTCGGGCGTATAATCGGATGGAATGACCGGACCGCCCTGGACGCCGTCTTCAACGACTTCGGTATAGCGAACGTTGGGCGTCCACACCGACTGCACGGCCGCCCGATCCACGCCCGCGATAAAAAAGACCTCGTCGGTCGCTACCCGCAGCGCTTCAAAAAACGTGGGCGTGAAAATATCCTCGCCGTCCGCCACCAGCGCGATCAGGACACGGTTGGCGCCGCCAAATTCCTGCCGGTGCTCGGAGTAGGTCCGCATGTAGTCGTGCTTCATCGGCACCATCTTGTCGAACCCGGCATCGATGGCCAGCTTGGCCACCGCCGAGAAAAGCATGAATGCAGTGGCTATCGCGAAGAACGCGATGACCCACCGGCGGCGCCCGAAAATAAAGTTCTCTATGGCAGCGATGGGGCCCGTTTCAGTCACTGTCCCCACCTCCGCCGGCACCAAGTACCAGCGTATCGACACCGGCCTCACCGACCAGCATCACGCTGCCGTCGTCAAGCTGGAATGCGGTCTGAATGCCCTTGCGATTTTCCTGGGTATGCAGCTCGAAACTGTCCCCGTTGTCCCGACTCACCAGTGCAGCGCCACCCAGACCGGTCACCAGGATCGTTCCATCGACAAGGCGAATGCCGCTGTTCAGCGTGGCAATCGTCGGCAGCCCGACGCGCACCCAGCTCGCCCCAAGATCGTCGGTGTAATACAGATTGCCGCGCAGCCCGACCGCGATAACCCGTCCGGCCTCTGCCTCGAAAACTCCAAAAAAAGAACCCTCGTAATCGGGCGAAACCGTCAACCAGCTTGCGCCCAGGTCATCAGAGCGGTAGATGTTGCCCGCTTCGGCAGCGATAAACAGATGCCGGTTACGAGTCTCCATGATGTCGTTCAGGTGGTAATCCCCACCCATCTCCGATTCCCACCAGGCGTCCTCTGCCTCTGCTTCATCGGCCGGCGCGGCTGCCGTCACCGGCTCAAACGCCACCGGTTCCCAGGTCGTCCCGGCATCGCTTGTTTTCAGCATCAGGCCGTATGCCCCGATGGCGATCCCGTTCCGCTCATCGGCAAACCAAACATCGAGAAAGGGTGTTTCGGCAGCGGGATCGTGGTTTTGTATAGCCCAGGTTTCACCGCCATCGTCGGTATGCAAAATGATGGAGTCATGGCCGACAGCCCAGCCGATATCGAGCGTCACGAAATCAACCCCGGTCAGCGTGACACGGGTCGGGACGCTGGACTGGATCCAGGAAACGCCCTGGTCGCCGCTAAACAAAATATGGCCACGCGCCCCGGCAACGACCAACCCCCCGGAGACGCCATCGATGGCGAGCAGTAAATCCTGGCTGGCCAGCCTGGCCGGCGCGGACCAGCGGTCGCCAAGAGCCGGCTCGTCCTGGGCAAGCACGACAGCGGACGCACAAAGGCAGGCGCTGATTGCCGCCAAAAATCTGGGGAAAACAAAATTCATGCGCGCGCAGCGGACAGGGGCAGCGGAAGCTGCCCCGAAAACCGCTAGCGGGTACCTGCCCGGCGCAATGCGCTGATGGAAAAATCGCTTTGTTTCAGATCCGCACCGAAAACATAGGTTTTCGGCTCCTCATTGTTCAATCCTATTGCCAGGTAGCGCTTGGATTGCAAATCGAGGGTGAGTTCCACGGTCGTCCAGAATGACGGTTGATCGTAATAATTGATCGAATGCCCTTCCTGGACCCGCCAGATCTGGTCACGGTTGTCATAGCAGTCCACCGCCATGACCTGCCAGGAATCTTCGTCTATGTAGAAGGTGCGCCGTTTGTAAATATGCCGCGAGCCAGGCTTGACGACAGCATCGACTACCCACACGCGGTGCTTCTCGTAGCGGGCATGTTCCGGGTTGACGTGACCGGCATGGAGAACATCCGTGTATTTCAGATCCTTGCTGTGGATCTTGTAGGAATTATAAGGAACCAGCATTTCTTTTTTGCCAACCAGCGTCCAGTCGTAACGTTCGGGACTGCCGTTGAACATATCGAACTGGTCACTGGTCGAAAGACCGTCGGATGCCGTTCGCGGGCTGTCGAACGCCACATTCGGCGCCCGCCTGACCCGGCGTTGCCCCGGGTTGTACAACCACGCGCGCCGAGGCTCACGATCCTGGTCCATGGTTTCGTGCACCAGCAAAACCTGCCCGGCCAGCCGCGGCGGCGAACTGATTTTCTGCATGAAGTAAATAACCACGTTATCCAGCGCTTCTTCAGTCATGCCGGCGAGGCTGTAATTGGCGATGTACTGGTCGGCAAACTTGACCATCGTGTATTTGCCGCCGGCCGTTACCGCAGCCTGCCCGATCGTCCGGTACGCCTTTTCCGCGCGATAACGCAGCACATGATTCCAGATCGCCTCAAGCCCGTTGTCCGGGAACGGAAACGGTATGCCGATGACCGAACCGGTCACGCCGTTGCCACTCGGAATCAGTTGCGCGCTGGCCGCGGTCAGTTTGGTCGCATCGTAAATACGCTGTGGAAAAGCCGCACTCCTTCGGGTCGGATACACATTGAGGAAAAAAGTATCCGGGTAAGTCCGCATCATCGCTTTCTGGCCTTCGGTCATCTGGTCGGCGTACTGGCCCATGTTCTGTGCGTTGATCGTGTACAGCACGTCGTCGTTCGCATAGGGGTCGGGGTGATGGCCGCCGGTTTCGAACCCCGGGAACCCGGCGTCCGCCGCCGATGTCAGGCCACCGGTCCATTCCGGGATCGAGCCGTCGGCATTGCCGGCTCTGATAGCGCCAAAGGGCGTATAGGTGTCTCCACCGAGCGAGGCGACTTGTTCCGCCGTCGCTTCGGCATGGATGCTGGCGGCGGCCAGGCTCAAAAAAGCGGCTGCACCTGCGCCAATCAGTAGTTTTTTCATCATTTTTTTGACTCCATTTGCCAGGTTCAGCGACTCAGAACGAGGTTTTGACGCTAAAAGAGATAAAGTCACGGTCATTGAT
>BFAU01000064.1 GCA_008975185.1 bacterium MnTg04
GAAAGCCTATATGCGCCGGCAGACCAACACCATCAACTGGAGTAAGGAATTACCACTGGCCCAGGGGATCAAGTTCGATCTTAGTTGACTGTCGCGGCCGACCGCGAAAAAATGGGCCGCGATCGGCGTTCCTCCATCGGGCCTGAAGGCCCTCCTGCGGCCTTGGTCCAGATTCGATCTGGCCTGACGCCTCATGCGAACGTTGTTTTGCCTGTTTATTCGCTATCGACTTCGGTACCTGGCTGCGGGTCCTTTGCAAGATCCGCGTAGATCAGTTCTACCAGCCTGTCCCCATTGATGAAATTCCAGTTCCAGGTTTCGTTCAGGCTTTCTGTAAGCTGCGCAGCCAGGACTTGTTCCAGCGTACTTTCCTGCGCGATCAGTTCCGCCACCGAGTTCCTGACGGTGAGCAGGATGTCGCGGTAATCTTTCAGGTCCTGGCGGCTCGCGAGCGGCCCGTGCCCGGGAATAATCCTGGTTTCCCCGGTCGTCATCTCCAGGGCCAGGTTGACCGCGTGGATAGTGCCATCGATCGAACCGCCAAGATCGACATCGATAAACGGGAAACGCTTGTTGAAAAAAACATCGCCCATATGCAGTACATCGGCGGAGGCAAAATAAACCAGCGAATCTGTGTCCGTATGGGCCGGAGCGACATGGAATACCTGGATCTCGTCATCGTTCATAAAAAAACTGATCCGGTCGTTGAAGGTGACGGTCGGCAATGCTGCATCGGCCGCAGGCGGCGTCCGGCCACCGATCAGTTTGCGGAATTGTTCAGTACTCATTCTCTTCCGCACCTTGTCGTGAGCGAAGATGATTGCACCGGCATTGCCGAGATTTTCATTGCCGCCCGTGTGATCCCCGTGCCAATGCGTGTTGAGTACGAATTTGACTGGCTGGTCCGTCAAATTGCCGATCGCTTCGAGTATCGCCGGCGTGAGCGGCGCATATTGATCATCGATCATGAAAACGCCGTCGTCGCCGATCGATAGACCGATATTGCCACCCCGTCCTTCCAGCATATAAACATGTTCGGTCAACTGCTGGACCTTGATTTCCACTTCCTCCTGGGACCACGCGGCCGCGGGGGATATCAGTAGCGCTGCACTCAGCCAGTAACTTGTTTTTCTCATGAATGTATCCTGTGTTATTGAATTCAGATTTCTTCGAAACAATTTCGTTCCCGGTTCTTGTGTACTTTATCGGCATCGAAAATTCTGCCATTCATCGCGATATAAACACCCGGCGGTTTGCTCTGCACCGCCCCGACGGCCAGCCCGACGTTGAATACAGCGTCCGTAATCTGGAAACGGGCCGGGCTGAGCGCCCCGGTCAAAATGACCGTCCGCTCACCGACATCTCCCAACGCCGCCGCCGTTTCCGTCATGGTATCGGTCCCGTGCGTGATCAGCACGTGACGCAAACCATCGGCCATTACCGTGTCACGGATCAGCTTCCGGTCTTCTTCCGTTAGGTCCAGGCTGTCCCTGCGCATCAATGGAATGATTTCATAATCAAACGCGGCACCGCCATCTTGCAATACCTTGCCGATCAACGGCTCGCCAATTTCGAATTCACTGTTGGCGTCGAAATAAATTTTATCGATGGTGCCGCCGGTAGCAATGATCTTTAAGTGCATGAAAACGCCCGGAGGTCGCTGGTATCGGCGCAGAGTATAGCCCGGAAGACTACCGGCCCGGACCAAAATCTTCCTTCGTCACGGCGCCTTCCTGTTATCATCGTGATGACGAGGGGGTCACCGATGCTCGCATACGTCCGCCATTTCCTGCTGCTCGCGTGTCTGCTGGCCATGCCCGCTACAGCCCAGGAAAACAAAGTCGCCTACCTGCTGACGATTGACGGCGCCATCGGGCCGGCTACCAGCGACTATCTGAGCAGTGGCATCGCCGATGCAGCGCGCGAAGATGCCGCGCTGGTAATCATCCGGATGGATACGCCAGGCGGCCTGGATTCGTCGATGCGGGATATTATCCATGCCATTTTGCAATCATCGATACCGGTGGTCGGTTATGTCGCGCCCTCCGGATCCCGGGCCGCGAGCGCAGGTACCTATATCATGTACGCCAGCCATGTAGCAGCGATGGCGCCGGCAACCAATATCGGCTCGGCGACACCGGTGCAGATCGGAGGCGACGGCGCCAGAAAGCCCGATTCTGAGGACGAAGAGGACAACGAAGACACAAAGGACAAAGAGGCAGGCGACGAAGAAGCCGAGAAAAAATCGAAAACCCGGGATACGGGCGCCACTGCGATGGAGCGCAAGATAATCAACGATGCCGTCGCTTATATCCGTGGCCTGGCGGAATTGCGTGGCAGAAACGTCGACTGGGCGGAAAAAGCGGTTCGCGAGGCCGTCAATGTAACGGCATCGGATGCACTCGAACTCGGGATTATCGATCTGATCGCGAAAACGCCGGAACTGCTGCTGGAGGAGATCGACGGAATGAGCGTCGAGGTCAATGGTAACGAGCAAACGGTGAGCTCGGCCGGGCTCGCTATCAAAGTGATCGAACCCGATTGGCGAAACCGCCTGTTATCCGTGATTACTAACCCAACGGTTGCCTATATGTTGTTGATGCTGGGAATCTATGGGCTGATTTTCGAAGGGTACAACCCAGGCGCAATCGTACCCGGTGTCGTCGGCGCAATTTCGATCCTGCTGGCGCTTTATGCATTCCAGATTCTGCCGGTCAATTATGCGGGGCTCGCCCTGATCGTACTCGGCGTTATTCTTATTATTGCGGAAGTGTTTGCGCCGAGCTTCGGCGTACTCGGAATTGGCGGGGTAATCGCACTGGTATCCGGGTCGGTCATCCTGATGGATACCGATATACCCGGTTACGAGATTTCCCGCAACCTGATTTTTTCGGTCGCTATACTGAGCAGCGCCATGATCATCGGTATTGTTTATTTCGCCAATCGCGCAAGAACGCGGCCGATAGTCAGCGGCCGTGAGCAAATGATCGGCATGACCGGAATCGCACGAGGCGATATCGACAGGAACGGCACAGTCTTTGTCCACAGCGAATTGTGGCAGGCCAGTTCCAGTCAATTGATAATGGATGGACAGCAAGTCAAGGTCACCGGGATCAGTGGCCTGCAGCTGACTGTCGAACCGGTAAATAACAAACGGGAGACCTAACCATGTTTGGCACCATGTTCTATATTGCCTTGGCAGTCGTTTTTCTTTTTTTTATGACCTTCAAGATTCTCAAGGAATACGAGCGTGGCGTCGTATTCTTGCTTGGCCGCTTTTACAAGGTCAAAGGGCCGGGGCTGGTCATCATCATCCCGGGTTTCCAGAAAATGGTGCGGGTCGACCTGCGGCTGATCGTCATGGATGTGCCGACGCAAGACGTCATTTCAAAAGACAATGTATCGGTCAAGGTCAATGCGGTGATCTATTTCCGCGTCGTGGACCCTGAAAAAGCGATCATCCAGGTCGCCAATTATTTTGAAGCGACCAGCCAGCTCGCCCAGACCACGCTGCGCTCGGTTCTCGGCCAGCACGAACTGGATGAGATGCTTTCGGAAAGAGACAAGCTCAACCACGACATTCAGGCCATACTCGACGAAAACACCGATTCATGGGGGATCAAGGTCGCCAATGTCGAAATCAAGCATGTGGATATCGATGAAAGCATGATTCGGGCTATCGCCAAGCAGGCGGAAGCCGAACGAACCCGGCGGGCAAAGGTGATCCATGCCGAAGGCGAAAAACAGGCCGCGGTTGCGCTGGTCGAGGCAGCTGCCACTTTGTCGAAAGAACCCAATGCGATGCAGTTGCGCTACATGCAGACGCTGACCGATATTGCCGGCGACAAGAGTTCGACGATCGTGTTCCCGTTGCCGATGGATCTCATCGAGCCATTGATGAAAAGAATAAAGGGCGGCTGAATCCAGCCTGCAGTTTCGTCCTTGACGACGGCTGCAACCCACCGGTGTGCGCGCTTCGTCCTACCTGAAATCGCCAAAAAGCAGGGAAATACGGGCGCCGCCCAGATCGCTGTCCGTGACCGTCAATCTGCCGCTGTACAATTCGGTGATCTCGTGGACGACCGCCAGGCCGATTCCCTGTCCCGGCATCCGCTCATCGCCCCTGACGCCTTTGCCCAGGACATCTTCCCTTTTGTCAACCGGGATGCCGGGGCCATCGTCTTCCACGCACAGTTCCAGTCCCGGTCTTTTTTTACCGCTGCGAACGTCAGCCCTCACCCTGACTTTTGAATGAGCCCACTTGCAGGCGTTATCCATCAGATTGCCCATCATTTCGAGCAGATCGTCCCTGGCGCCAAAGAATTTCACACCCGCTGTGATTTCCAGTTCGATTTCCAGGCCTTTGTGCAGGTAAACCTTGTCCAGCGCTTCACGCAATTGGTGCAGCGCCGCTCGCACGTCGATCGGCTCCTGACCCAGGCCGCTGACCCCCGAAACGCTGGCTCTTTTCAACTGGAAATCGACAATATCGCGCATTCGGGCCAGTTGTCTCGCCAGTTTTTCGCGATCCGGCGATTCGGACTCCTCGAGCAGGCTGGTACTGGCCGCGAGCGGCGTTTTCAGGCTGTGTGCCAGGTTGTCCAAGGTGTCCCGATACCGCTTCAGACGACTTCGCTCGCTGACGATCAGCGCGTTCAGGTTGCCGGTGACGCCGGTCAGCTCTCTCGGGTAGTCATCGCTGAGCGCGCTGAGTTCGCCGGACTCGACAGCCGCGATTTCTTTTTCGACCTGGCGCAATGGCTGCAGGCCTCGCCTCAGGACCAGTGCCTGGGCTATCAGTAGCAAAACAGTTAGCCCGCTAAACCAGGTTAGCAATTTTTCGCGAAAAGCCGTGACCTGTTGGTGGTGGCTTTCCATGTCCTGGGCCACGGTCAGCCGGTATTGTCTTGATTCCCGGTTATCGAACTCCCATTCGATGCCCATGGAAAGGGCCATCAGTTCTTGCCCGTTCGGACCATCAAGCTGCCGCGTGTACGACTCGCCCGGATCCAGCCAGCCGCCAAAATCGAGGCTTCCCAGCAGAGACGGAGAACGCCACACGCGCCCGCCACCGGGCTCGACTATTTCTCCGTAAAGCCCGGAACCGGGACTGAGGAAACGCGCCTCGGTGAGGTCATCAGGCATGACCAGCGTGGGACCTGCGACTTCGACCACGGTGCCCAGGAGTGTCAAGATCTGGACTTCCAGCAAATCTTCAAGTGCCTGGTGGCCCGCGTCGCGGAACGCAGTATCCAGAATGATGCCGGCGGCGCCGAGAAACACGACCAGCAACAAGGTGCTGG
>BFAU01000065.1 GCA_008975185.1 bacterium MnTg04
CCAGCCAGCGCACGGCTGATCCGTGACAAGTCACGCGCCATGCCATCGCGCATGTTCCTCAGCGCACGTTCCTGTACCTGCGCCTGGGATTTCAGCATCGCCACCAGGTCCTGCGATTTCGAGAACTGGTAGGCCAGACCGATGCAGATTATGGCCAGGGCGACCACCGCCCACCGCCACATATCCCACCCGCGCGGCTTGCGGATGAAAAAACCCTCGTCCACTGCATCCAGGTCCTGCGATTCCCCCAGCCGGGCTTTCAGACGGCGGAGGCCCTCGTACATGTCCTGCAAAACCAAGTCAGGATTCCCTGACCCGTCGCCAGCCTCAACATCGCCGATATCCGGATTGCCCGCCGCGCCATGGGGAGACGCCAGCCGCAGGGAACGCAAAACTTTGGAAACCTGAATCGGCTTGTTTCCTTTTGGCAAAACGCCCGCCGCGCCCAATTCGCGAACCTGGTTCAAATAGACTTCGCCACGCTTCGATGTGTACATCAGCACCGGAATGTTGCAAGTCTCGGGGTTCTCTTTTATTGCTCGCAGAGCTTCAAAGCCATCCATGCCGGGCAAAAGATGGTCCATAAAAATAACATCGGGGTGTTGCTGTTCCAGGTACTGAAGCGCCGCCTCGCCCGAATCGACCGCGTCAACTTCGATCTGTTGATCCCTTAGCTGTTGCGCCAGGACGGCCCGTGCCGAGGTCGAATCATCGACAACTAACGCTTTACCCGACATCCCGACCCGGCCTTGCCTGCTTGTGTTTCCCCGCGCGGCTTGCGCGTCGGGCCATCCTTTGCAATCCCCTGAAATACGATTCCGGGAAGAATCTTTTCCACCGCCAATACCAGCGAGCGTCCAAATGGGGGATCAGCATGAACTGCCGGGTTCTGACCGATGCAAACATCTGCTCCGCGACGTCATCGGCAGTGACCTTGCTGTGCTTCATAAGTCGCTCGACCATAGCACGTGTTTTATCGTCGGGCGCACTGGAGGTTTCCATCAGCCGGGTCTTGAAAAATGCCGGACAAGTAACGCTGACCCCAATGTCTTTTTCCACCAGTTCAGCCCGCAGACTCTCGGAAAAAGAGATAACCGCCGCCTTCGTCGTGTTATAGGCGACCAGGCCTGGCGCCGCGGCAATACCGGCAAACGACGCAACATTGATGATATGTCCGCCCCGCACAATCAGCGGGAGCATGATTCGCGTCGTCCTCAGCACACCAAAGAAGTTCACCTCAAAAATACGCCGCCATTCCTCCATCGACGTCTCATCGGTGCGGCCGGCTATCGCAATGCCGGCGTTATTCACCAACACATCCAGGCCGCCCCAGTGGCCGGAAACAGACTCCGCGAGGCGTTCGATCTCCTGCTCGTTGGTGACATCCGCCCGCACGGGCATACCAGTACCGCCTGCGTCGTCGATTTCTGCCGCCGTTTGGCGGACCCGATCTTCGTCCAGGTCGCAGACGGCGACCCGCCAGCCGTCGGCAGCGAAACGCAGGGCCAGCGATTTGCCCAGACCGCTGGCCGCACCGGTGATCAATGCCCTCTTCGCGCCACCGCTCGACATCCTGCTATTCTCCTGTCGTTATCGGCCGCTTGATTCTACTGCGCCGTTGCTTCATTGCCCATCATAATGGAGACCTTGATGAACTCAGCAATGTTCGATTTGACCGGTAAGACGGCGTTGATTACCGGCGCCAGCAGGGGAATCGGCGCGGCCTGCGCGGTGCTGCTGGCCGAACATGGCGCGCACGTAGTCATTACCAGCCGTAAACAGGAAAACCTGCAACAGACTACGGATACGATTCTCGCCGCTGGCGGGCAGGTCACACCTATCGCAAGCCACGCCGGCGATACGGACGCAACGGACCGATTGCTGGCGGCAATGGAAGAAGGACCCGGCGCACCTGACATTTTGCTCAGCAATGCGGCTGCCAATCCGTATTTCGGGCCAATGCTGGAAGTTGAAATGAGCGCAGTCGATAAAGTCATCGAGGTTAATTTGCGCGGCAGCTTTTATCTCGCGCGCGAAGTCGCCAGGAAAATGCAGCGCAAGGACGGGGGAAACATTGTCCTGGTCTCCTCAGTGAACGGCGTACGCGCCGGGCACTGGCAGGGTATTTACTCGATCAGCAAAGCCGCCCTGATGTCGATGGCAAAGGCGATGGCCAGGGAATTTGCTGCCGATGGAATCCGCGTCAACGCCGTTTTGCCCGGTCTGACCGACACCCGTTTCGCCGCCGCGCTGACCCAGGACGAAAAAATTCTGCAGGGCTTCTTGAAGCAGGTTCCGATGAACCGGATAGCGCAACCGGAAGAAATAGCGGCCGCGGTCCTGTTCCTGGTGTCGCCGGCATCTTCTTATGTGACCGGCGTCTGTCTACCGGTCGACGGCGGCTATCTCGCCTGAGGTTTTTCGACAGGCTGCCCGTTTTCACATTCGGCCGAGGGTCTGCCCTCTTCACTGCCATCGATTGGCTTGTGAAAACGCAGCACAAAGCGATCGGTTTTTCCTCGTATACCTTCGGCAAACATGGGTGCGCTCAGGTCGTCCTGGGCGTTGCGCAACAAATCGGCTGAGCCGGCAAACGCGAAACCAGCGCTTTCAATTTCACACCGTACTACCATCATATCGATACGATGCAGACCGGTCGCCGTTTCGAATTTGTCGGCCCCGGGGTTTGCACTGTGGTCTATGACTCCGAGCACGCCACCCGGTTTGAGCGAGCCGTATAGGTCGGACAACATCGCCGGCCCGTCAATTTCCGGCCAGGAATCGTCTTCTGGCCGAAAATAAAGATCATGGTATGAAAGTATCAGCAATGCCACGTCGATCGTAGCGGCCGGCAAATCCAGATCGGCGACCGCGATGTTCAGCCGCTCCACATTCGCAAGCCGTCCATCGGCAAATCTTGTTTTCAACTCGTTTTTAGCGAAGTCCAGATATGCCTGGTTATTCTGCGCATACACTTTTCCCTTCGGCCCGACGAGGTAAGCCAGAACTTCGGTGTAATAGCCGCCACCGGAAAACATGTCGAGCACCTGCATGCTTTCGGCCACACCGAAGAATTCCAGTATTTCCGCGGGTTTTCTGGCGCCGTCCCGTAGCCGATCCGCCTCCGGCCGGGCCGGATTGGCGACCGCAAGTTCATAAGGCGACAGAGTCGCAGTCGCAGCGTCACCCAGTTCGGCGGTTGCAGAACCCACCTCACCGGTTGCTTGCGAAGCCTGCTCCCCGTTTCCGCAAGCCGCCAAAAAAAGTGACGCAAGAACGATCCACCATTGTCTGCTCATATCGTTTTCCCCGCCGGCTATTTTTTTATCGTTGCATCGTTCTTGATTGATAAATGCTGGGACGTGATTTGGCAAGCGCTAACTCGCCTGATCGCCCGCTTTTGCGACAAACTGCGGAAAAACGCCATCGATGGCTCGTGAAAACGGTTGTTGCAACGCAACACTACCGCCCGAAAGGGTTGGCGGGTGGGCGTCCCGGGTTTTGGGGGCAAGGCCCGATACTCAACCGGCCATAGATGCCGGATAATGGTTTCCTGAGCCTCGCCTGACGTTATTCCGGAGAGCGACCGGAGCTCGGGCCTGTTCAAGCCAGCAAAAAAAGAACAACGACAGTCCAAGGGACTCCACGGAAACATCTGCGTCCCGCCCACTGTAGATCTCATCACGCTGGCGGGCGGACCTGGTCTTCCCTTCGCTTCTCCCAGGCTGAATGAATAAAGATGAGAAGACAGTCACTGATAAAACATACGATTATGATCGCCGCGCTACCGGCATTGCTGGCATTCGCTGCGTTTGAATGGCTGCAGGCCAATCCTCAGTGGATCGAAGACGCCGGCATCCGGTCCTATTGGCTGCTCGCCACGCTGGTCGTCTTTCTCGCCACCCTTCCGAGTCTGATCTGGGCATGGATGATCGCTGCACGCCGGCGCCGGGACATCGATGCGATTTCGGTATTGATGGAAGCTATCGAGGCTACGGAATCCGCCGACGAGCTATCGACTATCGCTGACCCGGACATGCACATGCTGGGCCAAAACGCGGAAAACCTCAGGCAAAAACTTATGCGGGCGATCGATCCTGCCTACCATTTGAATTTGATTCTCGACACCGTCAATGACGCCATTTTCGTCAGCACCGCAGATGGTGTGATAAGAAGAGCCAACTCTGCGGCGTGCAATCTCGTCGGATACCAGGAGCAAGAGCTATTGGGGTTGCCGATCCAGCGGCTCGTCAGCCCCGATCGTAAGGATGCCTTCCCACTGGACGCCACCACGGAGGCGACCGACACCGTACTCCTCTCGCGGGACGGCAACAGAATTCCTGTATCGGTGTCGTGCTCGGTTGTCAGCACCGCCGACCCCAGATTCCAGGGGAACATCTATATCGCGCGAAACATCAGTGATCGCAAGCGCGCGGAGAAACGCATTCGTTATCTTGCGCGGTATGATGCGCTCACCCGTATTCCAAACCGGATGCAGTTTCAACATCTGCTACAGCGCAATATCGCCCGTGCAAAACGCAGAAAACTGGAGCTGGCGATGCTCTATCTGGATATGGATCAGTTCAAGGAGGTGAATGATACCTTTGGACATGCCGCTGGCGATCAGTGCCTGGAAGTCATTGCACAGAGGTTGAAGGCGGTACTGGGAGAAAATGTAGTCATAGGGCGCCTGGCAGGCGATGAGTTTGGCATCGTCCTCGAGGGTTTTGCCAACGATAAAGAAGCGCGTTACCGCGCGTCGGATGTCGCTCGTCTGATACTCGATCGCATCAATAACGCGTTTTACATTCAGGATTCCGAAGTATTTATCACGGCGACCATTGGTATCGCCTGCTATCCGCGCGATGCGGACAACGTCATCGATATTATCCGCAACGCCGACGCAGCGATGTATCACGCAAAACAAAATGGCGGCAACACCGGCCAACTTTACCTTCCGGAAATGAACGCCGCCGCGGTCGAGAGATTGATGTTGAAAAGCAAGTTACGCAAGGCGCTGGAGCGTAAAGAGCTGATCGTCCGATATCTGCCGAAAATAGACCTGCGCAATGGGAAAATCGCCGGTGCGGAAGCATTGTTGCGCTGGCGTTTGCCGGGACACGGTGATATCGCGCCGTCGCAATTCATCCCGCTGGCGGAAGAAGGCAGCATGATCTCGGAAATAGGTGACTGGGTGCTGCGGAAAGTCTGCAATGATTACAAGCACTGGCAGGAGTATGTTCCTTCGCCTGGACGAATAGCGGTAAATCTCTCGCTGCGACAACTGATGCGTCCGAACGTATCAAAACGAATCAGGGAGATTTTTCGCGAAACGCAAGTGTCTCCCACGGCGTTGGAACTTGAACTGACCGAAACCACTCTGATGCACGATTCGCGGCGAACCATTCGTATCCTGGATGACCTGTATGCCATGGGGCTGCACCTGGCAATCGATGACTTTGGAACCGGCTATTCATCGCTGAGCGCCCTGAAAGACTTCCCGATTTCCACACTGAAAATCGATCAGAGCTTTGTACGTAACGCCGATATGGACAGCAGCGATGCCGCAATGGTTAAAACCATAATAGAGATGGGCAGAAATCTTGACCTTGAAGTGGTAGCCGAAGGCGTTGAGAACCAGGCTCAACTCGGTCTGCTCAGGCAATATAATTGTACCTATGCGCAGGGGCATCTGTTTGGAGAAGCGATGAGCGCAAAGAAATTCCTCGATCAACTGATATCGCAAAATGAGGGCGCCAGGCAACATCAGGCATTGTTTGCCTGACCGGGCAATCCATATTGTTGCAAGGCGCATCCAACCGGAGTCCGATGATATCGTGCCTGAGCATACCGACAAGTCCGGCCGGGCAATGGTTTTGCAGGGGGCTGGCCAACCGCTGCGTCTCGAAGAAAGACAAGTACCCGCTCCCGGCCCGGGCGAAATCCTGATTCGGGTTACGGCCTGTGCCGTTTGCAGGACCGACTTGCACCTGGTCGATGGCGAGTTGCCGAATATTTCCTATCCCGTCGTCCCGGGTCATGAAATCGTGGGCCACGCAGTCGACACGGGCGAGGGCGTCGTTATCGAAAAAGGCGTTCGTCTTGGCGTCCCCTGGCTTGGTTATACCTGTGGCCGGTGCCGGTTTTGCCGGGAGCAAAAAGAGAATTTATGCGACGAAGCCAGGTTTACCGGCTATCAGATTGACGGTGGGTTTGCCGACTATGTGCTTGCAGACCATCGTTACTGTTTCCCATTGCCAGAGAACTATGATGACCAACAGGCGGCTCCTTTGCTTTGTGCCGGACTTATCGGGTATCGCTGCCTGCGAATGACGGGACAGGCTCAGAATATTGGCATATTTGGATTCGGTGCGGCGGCGCATATTGTCGCCCAGGTCGCCGCACATCAGGGCAGGTCAATATTCGCCTTTACCCGCCCCGCCGATGCCGCAGCCCAGGATTTTGCGCGCTCGCTCGGCGCAGTCTGGGCAGGCGGCTCGGAAGACGACCCAGGCACCGAACTGGATGCCGCGATTATTTTTGCACCCGCGGGAGAGCTGGTTCCCCGAGCAATGGCACGAATACGCAAGGGAGGAACCGTTATCTGCGGTGGCATACATATGAGCGATATCCCGTCATTTCCCTATCGGCGACTTTGGGGCGAGCGGGTACTGCGTTCGGTCGCCAACCTGACCCGGGCGGATGCCAGGGAATTTCTTGAAATTGCGCCGCTGGTACCGGTGCATACGCGGATCACCACTTTCGGTCTCGAGGATGCCAACATTGCGCTGGATCAGCTCAGGCACGGGGGCATAACGGGCGCCGCAGTGCTGGTCCCCTGACCATGAAGCGCCTTGCTTGCTGCTCACTTCTGCTGCTGCTTTTCACCGGGCCGGTCACCGGCGAACAGGACAATACCGGAATAGTCAGCAAGGTCTTCGATGGCGACAGTCTCCTGGTAAAACTCGCGCCAGGCCGTACGATCGAGATACGCCTGGCGGAAATCGATGCGCCCGAGAAAGAGCAGCCGTTCGGAGACAGATCGCGAAACGAGCTGAAGAAACTGATCGATGGCGAGCCGGTTCGAATAGAAATTTATGATATCGATGCATATGGGCGCCTCGTCGCCCATATTTACCGTTTGCGGGATCAACTTCACGTTAATGCGTGGATGGTAAGCCATGGGCTGGCATGGGTATATTTGAAATACGCGGAAGATGAAAAAATGATTGCCCTGGAAAAAAGCGCCCGGGAAAAAAGCGTGGGCATATGGGGTCTTCCGGCGGATCAGCAAATTCCGCCGTGGACATGGCGCCACAGGAAAAAGTAGAAGTGGCGGCCTTACTCTTCCACGACGGTTCGATGCGTTTCTTCGTCGATGCTGAGAATAGCGTGGAGAAGATTGTCCTGAAAAATGGGGTTGCCGGTCAACCTGGTGTGTTTCGAGCAAAGAAAGAAAGCGTATTCGATATCGATGAAACTCCATTCGTGTCGCTGGACTGTCGGATCGTAGGTCTGCCTCGCCAGCAATGATGCCTTGGTAACCCTTCCGTCGCCCGGCTCCATCATCAGGCGGTCATAATTTACCGCGGAATTCGGGTGACGTATCTCGCGAGGCGAATAACGCAGCACCGATGTGCCATCGATTTCTTCCACCACCAGCCGTGCCGGAGTCAGCCGGCAATCACCGCCAAAAACAATCAACTTCACATCTGGATGTGGCGCCCTGACCGTAAGCGACCAGACGAAACGCCTCGCCCTTTCGAGATGTGCGGCAAAATATGCCTGAAATACCCGCAAATATTCCCTGCCCTCCGATTTATTTTTAAATTGCGAGATAATTTCTTTTTCAACCTTGGGGTCGAAAATCGAGAATTCAAACTTTCGCCAGATCTCGACATCGAACAGATCCAGATCCAGGGCCTCTCCATCCACGGAAAGCAACCACTGGCTAATCGGATGTGGAAGCAATTGGTAGCTGCTTGGCCAGGTAGCGATCAACTGCGGTGAAAGCTCCCCAATGCCAATTTTAAAGCCATTGATGATCGCCTTTACGGCACTGGTCGACCCGAGATTCGGAGTGCCAAGCAAAATCGCGCGGCGAATTCTTGATGCCCCGTAGTTGTTAACCAGAAATTCGTTGTCCGTCAATTCATCGTTGGTACCATATCGTATGTAATAGCGCGCTATCATCCCGCCCATACTGTGCGCAATGACATCCACTTCGAGGTCGGGTTCCTGGTAATCGCGCCGGATGGCCTCGATCAGCGAATCAAGCTTTCTGACCGCCGCCAGGTTGTCCTGCCGCCAGTCATAGGCGAGAACATAATAACGCCGTTCCCCCCGCACGGCAGGCGTTCCGGGAACAGACTCAACGAATCCACCGGCGCTTTCCAGCACCTCCCGCAACCGACCGTAGTAGTCCTGACCAACGATCGTATCGGTCAAACCGGTCAGATGCAGATCGGATTTCTCGGGTTCCAGCGTGTCAGGGTTAACCTGTAACTTGAGCCGGTCATAGTCGGAGAACAGCAGTTTCAAAGCGGAGCCCGGCCAAATCTCTTTGCCATTAGCGTCACTCAACCGCGAACCGAGCAGACCCGGTATCAGGATTATCGGCGGCTGGTTCGGATTACCCTGCTGATAACGATAAAGTCTTTCCAAATCCGGCTTATTGAATTGCGCACAACTGCTCAGGCCGCCAAGGACAAACAATGTTGCCAGCAAATAACGATGCGCCCTCATTTTGATTCGTTGCTGTGCCACCATTCTCTGAATTCTTCGCATAGGCCATCTTCGTTCAAGATCGCCCGCAACATACCGTCGACAATTACCTGGTCGCCGTTCTCACGATTGAAAGTGCATCGCCAGTGGGCCGTGCCGGCACGGTCGGACCAGTCAATAACGTCATAGCGAAACTGCACGTCCCGCTGCCCGGTTACAGCCTTCTCCACTGCGTCTGCAATTTGGCCCCGTCCCTCGAGCACTTCCTGAAATGGCGTCCAATAATAATGCGCGTTTTCGGTAAACAGTTGCGCGAAGCGATCGGCGTCCCTGCCTTCCCAGGCGGCACCCATCGCCTGAATCCAGTTTTCGAATACCTGGTAAGAGCGGCGCTCTGGCAGATCATTCATCGGCGAACTCCTCTTGTGTACAGGGGTGGCTGTGCCATGGCAGGATTTTGATTGTCACTCAGGCAACGGGTCAGCCTGGTTTCCAATGTCGACCAATACTTTCCACTCGCCGTTTCTCTTGACCCAGACATTGAGGTATTTGCCCCTTCTCTCCATTACCCCGGAGTCCGTGTTAATCGTCAGCAGCCAGCGCCCCCAGGTGTACCCCATGTCTGCATTCCCGGAAACAGCCGCATCCTGTGGAATCCAACGAAGAAAATACTCTCCAGCCAGCGATTCTACGATGTTCTGCAGACCGGAAACTGCCGGCCCGTTCCGCGGCAACCTCAGCGCGTCGTCAACAAGGTATTTCGAGAAAGCATCAGCCGGCCCGAACTCCCCGGAAATTTCGTCAAAATGAACATCCGCCGCCAACAAGGATTTCCGCTCTGCCTGAAGATTGACGGGTCCGGCACATGCGACAGCCATTCCCGCGATCAATATTAACAGGCATATTCTTGCCATGATTTCTGCTTTCTCCAGTTTTTCAGTGGCCTTCCGGCCAATACTTCGCATCCGCTCAATCGATAAAATGGTCCGGCAATTCTTCATCCGAGCGTACCAGCGGCTCCCAGAAATTATGTAATTCCTCGATACTGGTGCCGTGCTCTTTCAGATAGCGATCGATCATCCTGTCGATAATCGCGTTTGCCTCGCGCAGGCTGGCCCGCCTTTTCCGAATATCCTCTACCAGTTTGGCTCTGCTCCTGGCGCCGAGAAAATACTCTGCCTTGTCCACCAGGTAAGAATGCACCAGCTGATTGCGTTGTTTAATCGCCTTATGGACCGTCTTCCTCTCTGCCGAAGTGAAAGACTCCTGTTTGCGCACAGCTCTGAACAACTCTCCCAGAGTTTGACTGGAAAGCGCCGCACTGAGGCTTTCGTCGGGCCTGCCTTTGAATTTTGCGTCCTCATACTTGGTCAGCAACGCCATCAGCAGCCCCAGCGCATATTCCAGGCACTGGGCCGCATGGACCGTCGCGCCAAATTCGGCAAACACGATCTCGAGTTTGCGGGGATCGACCGGCAAGGCCTGATTCAGTTTTTCCGATTTTTGATCAGTCATATAGGCACTTGGCGACTATCATCTCGTCTTATTCCCTTCTGGTCCATGCTGGCGCACCTTCTAGCCCGGCTTATTCATGAATAATCCGGGCAGCTAGAACGATGATTCGGGCTGGGTCAGAAACGTCTTTTCAGCAGCAGTGGATTCGCGGGAAAGAACCTTGTTTCGATGAGGATACCTGCCGAATTGTCTGACGATTTTTCGGTGCGCATGGGCAAAATCAAGGTACCCCGAGAAAACTTCCTGGTGACGGTCCGGTACTTGTGCTCCAAGGGCCGTAAAAAGCGCAACACACCGGTCCTGATCCGCCAGGTCCTCGGAGTGCTCCAGGGGCAGATAGACGAATACACGCTCTATGGGCCGGAGCTCCATATCCAGCCTCCTCGCCAGCAGTTGCCGGCACCAGTCGAGCGCCAGGTCATCGTTCGAAAACGAGCGCGCATCGTCACGATAAATATTCCGGCTGAATTGATCCACCAGGATAATCAGGGCAAGCATGCCCCGGGCCGTGTTTTCCCAATCCGCCAGGTTTCCTCTACAGGCATCCTCGAGCGTCGCCTTATAGGTGTCCGAAATCTCCCGGTCGACATCCGGATTTTTGGACCACCACAACGATTGCTGTGTTTTCGCAACGTCAGCATCGTCTTCCTGCGCCCCAAACCAGAAACCTAATATGTCGTCGGCATTTCTGCTCATCGTCATTTATCCTGATGGTTCGTCTTGGAATCTCATCGTTTCCCGGCAACCAGATCCCTTACCGGCAATAATTCCTCTGCGGGTTGCCGCTCTGCGATAGCGTCGTTCATCAACTTGGCAAGCGCCTGGTCCGCGGGCCCAAGGTCTTTGGATCTCATCCAGTGATCCCGGCTCGGCCAGGCAGCGTAGGCGACCCACCAACCGTCATCGCGATAGTGAAGACGTGATCCCAGCCCCCCTCTTTGCTCTCGAATCAGCTCGGTCATCTGCGCCCAGGCATCGGTGAACTGTTGTTCCATGCCTGTTTTCAATCGCCAGCGGTAGAGTACATAGAAGTCAGCCTTGCCGCTCATGGCATAGCCTGGCGCCTTGTGTCGGCTGGAATCATAACCATCGCCGGACACCGGACCGGTAGCTTCGATATTGCTCGCCGAAGGTTCTTTCCATCATCGCTTCTTCACGAAGAATGAACACATTTCGAATAATCAAAATGAATCCCGGAATCAGCAGCCATGACGACAGGCTACCGAGCAACACGCTGACGCCCATCAAGACCTGGATCATGCCCAGGTACATCGGGTTTCGCGTAAACCGGTACAGGCCATGGGTCACCAGCGTGGTCGCTTCTTCCATCGGCCTGAACGCCGTATCGGCCCGGTTAAAGGCACGGACTCCCCAAACTGCGAAAAAGACGCCGCCGGCCAGGAGTATCAGGCCAGCGTAACGAACCGGCCCATCGAAAAGCTGCGCCAACGGCCAGTAGCGGTGAATCGCCACCTGGCCCAGGATAAACAGCAGCAGATACACCGGTGGAACGACAAGCGGTCTTTTTTCGACTGTCGCCGACATCGCCAACTCCGTGAAAAAACAGGTTTCCTTCCTTAATGATACCGCACGGCGCTCTTTTTGATAGCTAACGGCAGTGCAGCGGGCCGGATCAAATGCTAGGCTTCGCCCGAATCAAAGGTGGTCTTGCATTGTGTCGTTGATCAAAAATTTCTACGGCGAACTGAGCCGGCGCAATGTCGTCAGGGTCGCGACTGTCTACCTGATCGTCGGCTGGCTGGCGATCCAGATTATCGATGTCGCATTTCCGCTGCTGAAGATTCCTGAATGGGCCGGCTCAATGGTACTGATACTGCTGTTGATCGGCTTTCCTTTCGCCTTGATTCTTGCGTGGGCATTCGAACTGACCCCGGACGGGCTGAAGCGTGAAGCGGAGGTTGACCGTAGCCGGTCGATTACGCCCCAGACCGGCCGGCGGATCGATTTTGTCATCATTGCCTTGCTGCTCGTTGCGGTGGTCTATTTCTTTCTTGAGCCCAGGATTTCAATGGGCCCAGCGCAGCCCGGCGATGAAATCCCTGCAGTTTCCGAAATTTCCCCCGCCAAAAGCGCCCTGATATCCGTAGCGGTTATTCCCTTTGTCAATATGAGCAGCGACGAGGACAACGAGTATTTCAGCGATGGCATATCCGAAGAGCTCCTGAATGTCCTGGTCCAAATCAAGGGGCTCAGGGTCCCCTCGCGAACATCCTCGTTCGCCTTCAAGAGCCGGAATATGGATATTACCGAGATTGCCGCGGCACTGGGGGTGAACCATATTCTTGAAGGCAGCGTACGCAAGGATGGCGACCGCGTGCGTATCACCGCGCAGCTAATCGATGTCGCTACCGATACGCACTTGTGGTCAGAAACCTTTGACCGGAACCTCGAAGACATTTTTGCGGTACAGGACGAGATCGCGCAAAAAATCGTACGCGCGATTCAGGAAACTCTCT
>BFAU01000066.1 GCA_008975185.1 bacterium MnTg04
CTTCGTTGATCGTGCCGCCCATCGCGCAGGGCGCAAAAACGTCGGCATCGGTGTCATAAATAGCATCCAGCGGCACCGCTTCGGCTCCCAAATTGCTGACGACATCCTGTACCGCGGCATCGTTGATATCGGTGACAAACACTTTGGCGCCTTCCTCGCGCAGCATGTCCACCAGGTGCCTGCCGACATGACCCACGCCCTGAACCGCGAAACTCGTTTTTGCAATCTCTGTGTGCCCGTATTTTTTCATCAGGCAGGCGCGGATTCCCTGCAAAGTGCCGTAGGCGGTGAACCGTGAAGGATCGCCGCTGCCGCCATGGACTTCATGGACTCCGACCACGCGATCGGTTTCGGCGTAGATATAGTCCATGTCCTCGACGCTGGTGCCGACATCTTCGGCCGTGATATAGCGCCCGCCGAGGGAGCCGATGAAGCGGCCAAGGGCGCGGAACAATTGCTCGCTCTTGTCTTTCTGCGGGTCGCCTATCAGCACCGCCTTGCCGCCGCCAAGGTTGAGGCCGGCTACCGCCGCCTTGTAAGTCATGCCTCGGGAAAGACGCAAGACATCCCTGAGCGCTTCCTCTTCGGATTCATAGTTGTACATGCGAAGTCCGCCGAGCGCCGGACCCAGCGTGGTGTCATGAATAGCGACGATGGCTTTCAGTCCACTGTGCTTGCAATGAAAAAACACGACCTGTTCGTGTTCTCTCTCATCCATGGTTTTGAACAATTCCATTTATATCTCCTGACACACGTGTTCGGACTCGATGGCAAGGGAGTCGTTTAGAGCCGCCAAAGCCCGCCCGGGTAGTTAATTCATTGTGGGTTCCCAGGCATCGATGGGAACGGCTGTCGCGTCGCGCCCCGGTGCAGTGGTGCGGCACGACCGGGGGCGGGCAGTATTATAGTCATCCGCGCGCGACACTGCATTACAGATTTTAGTTGCTGCGGCGCACCATTTCCTCGTTTCCCCTTAAAGCTGGCTTTGCCGATTCCCGGTATACTTGGCTGTTGACCGTAATACAGGCCAAGTTTTCTCAATGAGTACAGTTGCCGACCAGATTCACGACACCTCGCCAGCCCGCGGGCGGGCGCCGTTGCGTTTTGTCACTGCGGCTTCTTTATTCGACGGCCATGACGCGGCGATCAATATTATTCGCCGTCTCCTGCAATCGCATGGCGCCGAGGTTATCCACCTCGGGCACAACCGCAGCGTGGCCGATATCGTCGACGCGGCGATCCAGGAGGATGTCGATGGCGTGGCGATCAGTTCCTACCAGGGCGGCCACATGGAGTACTTCCGCTACATGGTGGACATGCTGCGCGAAAATGATTCCGAGCATATGCGTATTGTCGTCGGTGGTGGCGGGACCATCACGCCCCAGGAAATCCGTGAACTGGAAGCCTATGGGGTGGAAAAGGTCTACAGCCCGCAGGACGGTATGACGATGGGTCTGGATGGGATGATCGACGATGTGTTCAGGCGGGTCGGTAACTGGCAGGCTGCGGATTTCCAGCCGGGCGCGCTGTCGGCGGACAACCACCGGGCGGTGGCGCGAACGATCACGATGCTCGAACAGGCCGTCGACGAACCGCAACGGCTGGACGCCTTGCGCCGCACCTGGAAAGAATCGGCCAACAGCGCACCCGTCGTCGGCATCACCGGCACCGGCGGTTCGGGTAAAAGCAGCCTTACCGATGAGCTGCTGAACCGTTTTCTGCGGCATTTCCCGGATCTCAGGATCGCAGTCCTGGCCATCGACCCGACCCGGCGCCGTACCGGCGGGGCCTTGCTCGGCGATCGTATTCGCATGAACAGTCTGAGCGGCGGCCAGATTTTCATGCGCTCCATTGCCACCCGGCGGCAGCACCTGGCGACCAGCGTGGTGCTGGCCGACAGCGTTCAGGTATTGCGCTATGCCGGGTTCGACCTGATCGTCGTCGAGACCGCCGGCATCGGACAGAGCGATAGCGAGATCGTTGACCTGGTCGATTTGTCGACCTACGTCATGACCAGCGATTATGGCGCCGCCAGCCAACTCGAAAAAATAGACATGCTGGATTATGCGGACCTGGTCGTGCTCAACAAATTTGAAAAGCGCGGCTCCGAAGACGCATTGCGCGATATTCGCAAACAGTGGAAACGCAACCGGCTCGCGTTCGAGACGGCCGATGAGGATATCCCGGTTTTCCCGACGATCGCCAGCCAGTTCAACGACCCCGGCGTAAACCGCCTGTTCCAGGAGCTTTGTGAGCGCCTGGCAGCTCTCGAAAGCAGCGAGCCGGGGCAATGGCTGTGCAAGGATCCGTGTCCGACCGGCGATCTGCGCAAGCAGGCGATCGTGCCGCCGGATCGTTCGCGGTATCTCGCCGAGATCGCCGCCGGCGGCAGGGCGACCCACGAGGAAATCTCGTGGCGCGCGGCCGCGGCGGATCAGGCCCAGGCTTGTTACCGCGCGCTGAAAGTTCTGCAGGACAAAGCCATGCCGGTCGAGCTCGATGCCTTTGCCAAGTCCGCGCTGGCAGGAAAAGACCAGGGCTCGATTGGCGAGTTGCGGCGAGCGTACAACGCCGCGCTCGACAAAGTTGGCGCCGGCGGCGTCGAGCTTTTGCGCCAGTGGCCGGCCAGACGACAAGCACTGCGGCAGGAAACATACAGTTACCAGGTGCGCGGCAAGGAAGTCAGCGGGCACAATTTCAGCGAATCGCTGAGCCGTATCAAGATACCCAAAATCGCCGCACCGGATTTCCGTGGCTGGGGAGATACCCTGCGTTTCCTGATGGAGGAAAACCTGCCGGGTTTCTATCCCTATACGGCCGGAGTTTACCCGTACCGGCGAACCCTGGAAGACCCGACTCGGATGTTCGCCGGCGAAGGGACCCCGGAAAGGACCAACCGGCGCTTTCACTACCTGGCCTGGGGGCACGAGGCTACCCGGCTTTCGACCGCGTTCGATTCGGCTACCTTGTATGGCGAAGACCCGGACTTAAGACCCGACATCTATGGGCGCGTAGGAAATTCAGGCGTTTCCGTCGCTACGCTGGACGATATGAAAAAGCTGTATTCCGGCATTGACTTGCTGGCGCCAGCAACTTCGGTTTCGATGACGATCAACGGTCCGGCGCCGATGCTGCTGGCGATGTTCATGAATACCGCGATCGATCAGAACGTCGAACGATATTTGCGTGAGAACGGCCTGTTCGAGGAGGCGCAGAAAAAAATAGACGGGCTTTACGCGGACCGGCAAAGACCGGTATACACCGGTGAGCTACCGCGCGGGCACGATGGCTTCGGTCTCGGCTTGCTGGGGGTCAGCGGCGATCAGCTGGTCGATGCCGGCACATACGAAAAGCTCAAGGCCGAGGCGTTGCGAAAAGCGCGGGGTACGGTACAGGCCGATATCCTCAAGGAGGACCAGGCGCAGAATACCTGTATTTTTTCGACCGAGTTTGCGGTGCGCATGATGGGCGACGTGCAGGCCTATTTTATCGAGCACCGCGTACGCAATTTCTATAGCGTGTCGATTTCCGGTTACCACATCGCCGAGGCGGGTGCGAATCCGATCAGCCAGCTCGCGTTTACGCTGGCCAACGGTTTTACCCTGGTCGAGTATTACCTGAGTCGGGGCATGAAGATCGATGATTTCGCGCCGAACCTGAGTTTCTTTTTCAGCAACGGCATGGATCCGGAATACGCGGTAATCGGCCGCGTGGCCAGGCGAATCTGGGCGCGGGCGATGCACGGTATATACGGCGCCGGACCGCGCAGCCAGATGCTCAAGTACCACATCCAGACTTCAGGTCGCAGCCTGCACGCGCAGGAAATCCAGTTCAACGATATCCGCACAACGCTGCAGGCCTTGTATGCGCTGTTTGATAACTGCAACAGCCTGCATACTAATGCCTACGATGAAGCCATAACGACGCCGACCGAGGAATCCGTCCGCCGGGCGATGGCGATCCAGCTCATTATTAATAAGGAGCTGGGTCTGAACAAAAATGAAAACCCGATGCAGGGTTCTTTTGCAATCAACGAGCTCACCGACCTGGTGGAGGAAGCGGTCTACCTGGAATTCGAGCGTATTTCAGAGCGTGGCGGCGTTTTGGGCGCCATGGAAAGCATGTACCAGCGCGGGAAAATACAGGACGAAAGCCTGTATTACGAGTCGATGAAACACGATGGCAGTCTGCCGCTGATCGGTGTGAATACTTTTCTCGGGGCGGACAATGAGCCGCAGGAAAGGTCGGCAGCACAATTGATCCGTTCCACAGAAGAAGAAAAACAGGCGCAGGTGAAAAATACCGCCGAATTTCTCGAGCGGAATGCACCGCGGATTGAGGCCGCTCTCGAACAGTTGCAAGCCGCCGCAGCGAGTGGCGGGAACGTGTTCGCCAGCCTGATGGAAACGGTGAAAATCAGTTCTCTTGGCCGGATCAGCCACGCGCTTTATCGGGTCGGTGGCCAGTATCGGAGAAGCATGTAAACCATTGATTCGATAGACGCAGCTTTTGTTTCGGGGGTGTTTCTGATAAATTCAGCCGCTGCAGAGCGATGCCCAAATCGCCTTTTCAAACTATAAAAACAGAAGGTAACCACATGTTGAAAGCTACGATCGCGCACCAACGGATCCGCGGAACCTGGGCGTTGTCCACAATGCTTGTGCTGGTCGCAAGTACGCTGGGCGCACAGGAAGCCACATTAAACCGGGCCCTGGATGTACAGCGCCAGTCGGACCGGTCCTCCGTCCGGACCCAGACCCGTATCGGGCAACTGGACGACCAGATCACCGGGCTGAGGGGTGACTACCGGATGACGATTCAGGAGTTGGATCGTATCCAGATCTATAACGGGCATATGCGGACGCTGGTCAATAGTCAGCAGACCGAAATCGACCGGATTACCACCGAGCTGGAAAACATCGTCGTCGTGGAGCAGGGGATCATCCCGCTGATGGGCAGCATGATCGAAACGCTGGACCAGTTTATCCACCTGGACATACCGTTCAACATGGAAGAGCGCGAGAATCGAATCGATATGCTGCGTACCAACATGGATAGCTCGGAACTGACGATATCCGAGAAATTCCGCCAGATCATGAATGCTTACCAGATCGAAACCTCGTTTGGCAAAGACACCGAATTCACCGTTGACAGCCTGGAAATCAATGGCGAGATCCGTGAGGTCAATTTCCTCCGGGTCGGAAGGATTCTGCTCGCCTACCAGACGCCGGATCGGCAGGATACCGGTTTCTGGAACAAGAATACGCGCCAGTGGGAACCACTGGGGGATGAATATCGCAAGCCCATTTCCGAAGGTCTGCGGATTGCCAAGAAGCAGGCCGCGCCTAACCTGTTGAAATTACCCGTGCCGGCGCCGGAGAACGCACAATGACAAACATAAAAATATTATCGGTTTTCCTGGTTGCGGGCCTGTTGGCGGGCGCATCGGCGCTGGGCCAGGAAACGGCGCCGTTGGTGGCCGAGGAAACAGCGGCCGAGGTGCGGGCCCGGGAATCGGCTGCTTCGATGGATGAATTGCTGCGGAACTCGCAACGGGAAGCCCGCAAGGTGAGCGGGGAGAACCAGGAACGCCTGCGCCGGTTTGAAACTGAACGCAACAATCAGCGCGCCCTGTTGCGCCAGGCGAAGGCCGATCGAGACGCCGCCCAGCGTCAGGCGGACCGGCTCAAGGCCTTGTTTGACGACAATGAACGGCAGCTCGAAGAATTGCAGGACACCTTCCGTATTCAAAGCGGCAACATGGGTGAGATGTTTGGCGTGGTCCGCCAGGTCGCCGGCGATGTCAAAGGCACGATCGATGCGTCGATGGTGTCCGCACAATATCCGGATCGCGGGGCGCTCGCTGCCCGTCTCGCGCAAATCAAGGGTCTGCCATCGATCGAGGATTTGAATAATTTGCGGATCCTGATGCTCAATGAAATGATCGAATCGGCCAAAATCGTTCGTTTCCCGACCCGGATCGTCAATGCGGATGGAACCTTTTCCGATGCCGAGGTCGTCAGGGTCGGCGTGTTCAACCTGATTACCGGCGACGAGTTTCTGACCTATGAACCGGGCACCAAGAGCATCAAGGTGCTGCCGCGGCAGCCCAAAGGCCGCTACCGTGACATGGCGGGCGATCTGTTTGACGCCACCTCGGGGACCGTTGCGATGGCGGTCGACCCCAGCTTTGGCTCACTGCTGAAGCTGCTGATCAATGCGCCGACTTTCCGTGAACGAATCGAGCAAGGCCGCACCGTCGGCTATGTCATTATTGTCCTTGGCATATTTGGTTTCCTGGTTTCCATCGAGCGTTGGCTGTTCCTATCCGGGGCGAGCACGAAAGTGCGCCGGCAGCTCAAAAGCGCTGAACCCGACGAAGACAATGCCCTGGGCCGTATCCTTGCCGTTTATCACCAGAACAAGGAGATCGACACCGAGACCCTGGAACTCAAGCTAGACGAGGCGATCCTCAAGGAAACCCCGAAATTCGAGAAACGACAGGGGACGATCAAGGTGCTGGCCGCGGTCGCCCCGCTGATGGGCCTGCTGGGAACGGTCGTCGGCATGATCGAAACTTTTCAGATGATTACGCTGTTCGGCACCGGCGATCCAAAGCTGATGGCCGGCGGTATCTCGCAAGCGCTGATGACGACCGTGATGGGTCTGGTCGTCGCCATACCGCTGGTGCTGCTGTATAGCCTGGTGGCTGCCAAGAGCCGTGCGCTGGTCGAGATACTCGAAGAACAGAGCGCCGGCATGATCGCGCGTCACTCAGAGAAAGGGAATTATTGAATGAGTTTGCTGCTGGAGCCATTCTATGTAATCCGCGACTTCTTCGAGGCCGGGGGGGACGTACTCTACGGCATCCTGGTCGTCACGATCCTGATGTGGACGTTCATCATCGAACGGCTCTGGTATTTCTACGGCGAGATGCCAAAACGAGTCCGCCAGGTCCAGGAGGAATGGGATAACCGCGAAGACACCACCTCATGGTATGCGCGGCGTATTCGCGACATGCTGATTTCGGATATCTCCCTGGAAGCGAAGCAATACCTGCTGCTGATCAAGACGCTGATGGCGGTGTTGCCCTTGCTGGGCCTGCTCGGGACAGTGACCGGCATGGTCCAGGTCTTCGACGTGATGGCAATTACCGGCACCAGCAACGCGCGCCTGATGGCAGGTGGTGTATCGGCGGCGACCATACCGACGATGTCGGGTCTGGTCGCAGCGCTGTCCGGCGTTTACCTGGTGACTTTCCTCGAAAACAAGGCGAATGCCGAGATTGAACAGGCCGAAGACTTATTATTGCCTTACTAAGGGTTGTATCACCAAGGTTAAGACATGCGACGTAAAATAAGCCACCGCGAAGAAGACGCCGAGATCAATATCACGCCGATGCTGGACGTGGTGTTTATCATGCTGATCTTTTTCATCGTGACGACTTCGTTTGTCTCGGAAATAGGCGTAGACCTGAATCGACCGTCCAATCAGCCGAAAAAAGAACAGAAGATATCCGAGGTTATTGCGATCAGGATTGAAAAGACCGGCAGAATAGTGATTCAGGGCCGGACCATCGATATCCGTGCCGTACGTGCCAATATTGAAAGCAGCCTGGCTGCGAAAGCCGATGCGCCGGTGGTCATCATCGCGGACCGCGAATCGGACGCCGGTCTGCTGGTCCGGGTTATCGACCAGGCGAGGGTAGCCGGCGCCGAAACGGTTTCGCTGGCCGCGGCTGCGCGCTGAGCGCCTAGCGCTGAGCAATAAGGGGGGAACCTGGAACTACATGAGGACTCAAACTTAACACCATGGCAAGACGACACGCAACCCAGGAAGAAGAAACCGAGATCAACATCACGCCGATGCTCGATGTGGTGTTTATCATGTTGATCTTCTTTATCGTGACGACCTCATTCATCAAGGAAACGGGGATCGACCCCAATCGTCCCGAGGCCGAGACAGCGTCACCGAATGCGCATGGCAACATCCTGATCGCGATCTCCGAGTTCGATCAGGTCTGGATGAACAAAGGCCAGGTCGAGCTGGCGCAAATCAGGGCCATGGTTGAATCCGCCGTTGCCGAGATACCGGAAAGCAGCGTGATTATCATTGCCGACGAAAAAGCCTCGACCGGTATTTTGATCGATCTGATGGATCAGGTTCGGCTTGGCGGAGTCGCCAATATCATGGTTGCCGCCAGGGAAGCGGGGAACTGAGATGCGCTACCTCATGTCATTAGGCGCCGGCACCGCCATGGGACTGTTGCTGTTCCTGCTGATGAGTACGCTGATCTCGGGTGGCAAAGGGTATGCAAAAGACGACAGTGGCGGCAAGGTCGTGGACTTTATCCGGATACGGCAGGACGATATTACCAATATCAAGAAGCGTCAGAAACCGAAAGAACCCGAGCCGCCGAAAAAACCGCCACCACCACCCAAACTGAAAGTAGCGAAGCAGGACAAGCCGCCACCGACTGCGATGCGGATGGAAACCCCGAATGTCGATATTTCCCTCGGCGCCGGCGGCGGGCCGTTCCTCGGCGCCTGGAACCCGGGCGACATAAGCTCGGACGGCGATGTGATCCCTATCGTCAGGATCAATCCGCAGTATCCGCGCGATGCGCTGATGGCGGGCACCGAAGGCTTTGTGGAGATCGAGTTTACGATTATGGAAGACGGCTCGGTTGCCAATGCCAAAGTGATCAGATCGGAACCGAGGCGAATCTTCAACCGGGCGGCCCTGCGCGCTATTTATCGCTGGAAATTCAAACCACGCATCATCGATGGCGTGCCGGTACAGCGTCGCGCCAGGCAAACCATCGAGTTTAATATGGAGCCGCTGGAATGAAGGGCGGACCGGCGAATTACCGGTTGCTGCCGGTTTTTATTGCCGCTTACCTGGTGTTGAACAGCACGCCGGCGCTGGCCCAGCAATATTCCTGCCCGACCGAGGAACGCAAACCCCGGCAGACCGCGATGGACGAACGCACCTACCGGCGGTTGACCGTGGTTCACGAACTGCTCGGCAACAGCGAACTTCCCGCAGCGATGCAAAAGCTCCAGGTTCTGGCGGCGAAGGGTCGTTTTACCCCTTACGAGCAGTCCCAGATCGAGCAGACCTTCGGCTTTATTCTTGCGCAGATGGGGGGCAAGGATAACTACAACCGGGCCATACCGTACTTCGAGCGAGCCATCGCCCTGGATGCGCTGCCGGACTCGGCACAAAAAGGCATGATGTATTCACTGTCCAGCCTGTACGCGTCGCAGGGCCGGTATCGGGACACCATCGATATGATGATGAAATGGCTGTGTATCGAGAAACAGCCGCCGGGCGCTGCGCTGATACTGATCGGATCTTCTTACGCGCAGCTTGAAAAATATCGCGAGTCCCTACCCTGGGTAAAAAAGGCGATCGAGGCGCAACCCGAAAAACCGGTGGAAGGCTGGTATCAGCTCGAGCTGGCGATTTTCTATGAGCTCGCTCAATACCAGAACGCCGCCAATATTTTGAAAACGGTCATTCTCTACTGGCCGGACAAGGCCCGTTATTGGGAAATGCTGGCCGGCGCTTACCAGGAACTCAGGCAAGACAGCAACGCGTTGGCCACGATGATGCTTGCTTACCAGAAGGGCTTGCTGGAAAAGGAAGATCGCCTGCTGAACCTGGTTCGCATGAACCTGTTTCTCGAAAACCCCTTTATGGCCGGTACGATCCTGGATACCGAGATCAATCGCGGTCGGATTCAGGGGACCCAGAAGAGACTGGAATTGCTGCTGGGCGCCTGGACAGCCGCGCGCGAGTTCGACAAGGCAATTTCGGTCATCGACCGGCTGGGTCCGATGAGCGACGACGGCGATTTTTATTACCAGAAAGCGCAGCTTTTCATGGAAAAGGCCAACTGGCGGGAAGTCGTCAACGCCGCCGACGATGCGATCAGGAAAGGCGGCCTGAAAGAGATTTGCTCGGTTTACCTGATGAAGGGCGTGGCCAACGCGGAAATGGACCGGTATTCGGCCGCCGACTCATCGCTCGATCGTGCGTCCAGGTCGAGTTGCAAGCGCAACATTCGGCAGCAGGCAACGGGATGGAAGTCCTATGTCGCGGATCGCCGCGATGCGGCCGATGCCAGGGCCGGACTGCGGAACGCTCCCTGAAAACCAGTTAACGCTTTTCCACCAGCGGTTCACCCAGCGTTGCCTGCATGGCCAGCCTGGCCGCTTTTTTCAGGCGATATTGACCGCCGACGCCGGTGCCGGGTGGGTCGAGGGCCGCCAGCATCTCGACTTCGATTCTTCCCCAGCGCGGCCAGAAGGCCTTTGCCGGCAGTATCCGGCGCGCGCCGCGGATGATCACCGGTACGAGCGGCAGTCGGCCTCTGACCGCCGCCGTAAACGCGCCGTTGTGAAAGGGCAGCAGCCCCGGCTCCAGGCGGAACGTACCCTCCGGGAAGAAAACCATCGACAGCCCGGATGCGGCTTTTCGCAGCAGCCTGCGGCTGTCCCTCGTCTTGCCCCCGCTATGGTTACGCTCGACGAATTCCGAACCGATACTTCTGAGCAGGTAATGGACAAACGGCACCTGCGTGACTTCACGCTTGATCACGAATGCGAAATCGGGCGGCAGCGCGGCGGTCAGAATAACGCCGTCCAGGTAGCTCGCATGGTTGGCGACGATCACGCAGGCCGTGTCGGGCAGGTTTTCCAGGCCACGGATGGTCAGTTTCATGCCACAAAGAAAAAATACCAGGCTGCTGAGCGCGCTGGCCATGCTCCTCCGCCAGGCCAGCCTGGGCAGAATCAGCAGGAAAGGAAACAGCGATATCAGCAAGATGGCAAATACCAGCAACATATACAGGCCGAAGACAGCCTGGAACAAACCTAGAATCAGCTTTTTCATCGTGGCGCAGTTTAGCCCGGATTATTCATGAATGCGCCCGCGCGCGGAAACTGTGAACTGCATCACTTTACGTTAATCGATTAGCCGATTTGTGACCGCTGTCACGGCCCCCGCAGAGCCCGCAACCCCATACTGGCTCACGCGGACGGGCAGCAAGGACGCAGCCCGTTTCGCACTCTAAGCACGGGCAAAAAAACCGGGCACCCGGCCGGACGCCAAATGCTGGCGCGCCGGCTTGCGCATGGAGCGCGGTTGCGAGGCAGGGAGCAAGTGAGTAATGTCGACTTTGTCGCTAAAGGCTGGAAACAAGCACGAAATCTACGCCGGGCTGGAAGCGCCGGAGAAGACCATAGACAGATTTCTGGATGCCATATGGATGGAGCGCGGATTGTCCGTCAATACGCTGGCGGCATACCGGGCCGATATCCTCTGTTTGAGTCGCTGGCTGGAAGAGCAGGACGTAAAGCTTTCTGCGGCCAGGCGCAGCGACCTGCTGGCTTTTTTGGCCTGGCGCGCGGAAAGCGGCGCCAGACCGAGATCGACGGCCAGGCAATTATCCAGTTTCCGCCGCTTCTTCCGCTACCTGGTCCGTGAAGGTGAAGTCGACGACGATCCGACCGCCAGGATTGCGATGCCGAAGGTTGGCCGCGCCTTGCCCCAGTCCATGACCGAGGAAGAAGTCGAAGCGCTGCTGGAGGCTCCGGATGTCACCGATCCGCTGGGTCATCGCGATCGCGCAATGCTCGAAGTACTGTATGCGACCGGCCTGCGCGTCTCGGAACTGATCAACCTGCGAATCGGCCAGGTCAATCTCAACCAGGGCGTTATTCGGATCGTCGGCAAGGGCGATAAGGAACGACTGATACCGCTTGGCGAAGAGTCACAGCGCTGGCTGCAGGATTTTATCGATGGTCCGCGAATGGAAATATTGCTGGAGCGTCAGACCGATGCGATTTTCCCGACCCGCAGGGGGTCTTGTATGACGCGGCAGGCTTTCTGGCACATCATTCGCCGGTATGCGAAAAAATCCAAGTTTGGCCGCAAGCTGTCTCCCCATACACTGCGCCATGCCTTTGCCACGCATTTATTGAATCATGGCGCCGATCTGCGGGTCGTGCAATTGCTGCTCGGGCACAGCGATCTGTCGACCACGCAGATTTACACGCATGTCGCGCGCGAGCGGATCAAGGAATTGCACGGTCGCCATCATCCTCGCGGATAAGTTTATCCACGCATCTTCTGCTAGTATTCGCGCGCAAAACGTGGTGTTCCTTGCGGAACCCGCAGCTTGCCCCGAAGTCATAGATATTGCCCAGCACCCGTGGAGATAGTATTGAATATTGCCAGGATCCTGATCGCCTTTATTTTGACCGGCCTGTTGGCCGGCGGGTCGCTGTCGGCCGCCGAAAACGACACGCTGGGGCAAAGCCAGCAGCAACGCGAGGCAATCGCCGAGCGCTGGGATATCGCTATAGACAACATACGCGATGCGGCCATACCCGGGCTGTTTGAGGTCGTGATCGGCTCGCAGGTAATCTATTTGAGTGCGGATGGCCGTTTCCTCCTGGACGGCGATATCGTCGACCTTGAGAACCATGAAAATCTGACCGATAAGCGACGCGCGCAGGCCAGGAAGATCGCCATCGACTCGTTTGGCGAAGACAACATGATTATTTTTGGCGGCGAAAACCCGGTACACACGATCACGGTTTTTACCGACACCGACTGCACCTATTGCCGCAAACTACACGCGGAAATCGCCGCGATCAATGATTTGAGTATCGCGGTACGCTACCTGTTGTACCCGCGCTATGGACCGGGTTCGAAGTCCTGGCAAATTGCGAACAATGTCTGGTGTGCCGATGACCGGCAGGCGGCGCTGACCCAGGCCAAACTGAATAAAACCATCGAGGCGAGGCAGTGTGATACGCCGGTAATGGCATCCTACAGGCTGGGACAAGGAATCGGTTTTCGCGGGACACCGGCCACCATTACCGCCGATGGTGATCTGATCGCCGGTTATTTACCCCCCCAGGCCTTGCTGGAGCGTCTCGACCAGCTCGCGGACAGCCATAACTCCCGATAAACCGGCTCCTGGCTGGCGCACAGCTCGCGCCATCAACGCTCCAGGTATTGCAGCTTGTCGGGTTTATCCTCCCAATCGGCCGCGTCCTCGGGCGGTTCACCCATTTCGGTGATGACCGGCCATTTTTCAGACAGCTCGGCGTTGAGGGCGAGCATTTTTTCCTGCCCCTCGGGCAGTTCTTCTTCCGAATAAATCGCCTCGACCGGGCACTCGGGCTCGCAAAGCGTACAATCGATGCATTCCTCCGGGTCGATGACCAGCATGTTTGGCCCCACGTGGAAACAATCCACGGGACACACTTCGACGCAGTCCATGTATTTGCACTTGATGCAGCTTTCGACTACCACGAAAGTCATTGCTTGCTCCACAGGAAAAGTGAAACGCGACCGGCGTTATTCTGCCACAAGTAGTGGTTTCTAAATACAGGATTCAGGGTTTAACCCGCCTGACCTCCGTGATGTGAACGCCGGTGCGCGAGTTCTTACGATCGTCGAAAAACCGGCGTAACGCGAATTCGCCGCTGCGAAAGGCGATCTCCTCCCAGGGGATATCCTGTTCCCGGTACAAGGCGGCCTCCAGCGACTCGTCGCCGGCGCCGAAATCATCGCCGGTCAAACGGGCACGGAAAAACAAATGGACCTGGCGCGCGCCGGTGACATTGACCACGGCAAACAAATCGAGGATTGCCACGGTCGCGAGCGCTTCTTCACGGGTTTCCCGGGCCGCGGCTGCCTCCAGAGTTTCGCCGTTTTCCATGAAGCCGGCAGGTACCGTCCAGAAACCCAGGCGCGGCTCGATCGCCCGCTTGCACAACAGGATGCGGCCGTCTTCGTGTTCAGGGACACAGCCGACGACCATCTTCGGGTTCTGGTAATGGATGGCTCCGCAGCTTTCGCAGACATCGCGTGGCAGGGAGTCGCCTCGCGGAACTTCCTGCACGACGCGCTGGCCACAGTCGCTGCAGAATTTCATGTTTGCTGACAAACCTTAGTTGCTACTTAAGACTGGCGAGATAGAGGTCGCGTTGTTGCGCAAGGTGGCTTTCGATCGCGGCAAAAATATCCCGGTATTCCGGGTTACCTCGGATCGTTTCGAAAATCGGGCTTGCCAACACATTCCAGTGGGTCAACAGGTCGTCATGGATGCCTTCGGCAAAACTTTCACCCTCACTGCCGCCCCCCCTTGAGGCAAACGGGATCACCGCGATCGACCGGTCCGGCGCGCCGGCTGTGGGTCGATCGGTTGGTG
>BFAU01000067.1 GCA_008975185.1 bacterium MnTg04
CGATAGAGTTGTCTGAAGACGCCGCCGCCGCCGCGCGCGGCGGCCTGACCCTGGTGACCGATTCCTATTCGCGGGGAGCCGTTACCATTAGCGATCTGATCGACGCACAAAACGCAGCGTTGTCGGCGGATCTGGATGCCGCGGTATCCCTGTACAGTTTTGTCATTGATTTTATGAATCTTCTGCGGGCGCAGTCGAATTTTGAATTGATCATGGATCCGCTGGCCTGGCAGGACTGGCTGGACGCGCTGGAGCAATACTACCGGGAGCAAGGCGTTGCGCCGTTGGACGCCAGATGATCGTGGAGGCGCCGCGCGGTATCCGGATCGAGGGGAACAAATGAAACTCAAGCTCATATCATTGGCCGGAATCGCGGTTTTATCTCTGGCGAACGGGGCCTGCGATCGTTCCAAGCCTGAGCCTGTGGTCGAGTTACGGCCAGTCAGGTCGATGGTCGTGACCGCTCGCGGCGCGGATTCCGCTCACTCTTTTTCGGGCAGCACCCGCGCCGAACTGGACAGTACCCTGAGTTTTCGCGTGGCTGGCAACATCACCGAGAACCTGGTCGACGTCGGTCAGGAAGTAGAGGCTGGGGAATTGCTTTCGCGGATCGATCCCAAGGGCTACCAGGTCCTGCAACAGGAGGCGCTGGCCGGTCTGGCGCAGGCGAATGCCGAACTCAGGAACGCCGAGGCCAGTTATGAAAGAACGCGGGGGCTGTACGAAAATCGCAATGCTTCCAAAGCCGATCTCGACGCCGCACGCGCGGCGTCGGAGTCTGCCAGCGCCCAGGTACGCGCGGCCAGCCAGAAACTCGAAGCAACCCGGCTCCAGTTGTCGTATACCCGATTGTTTGCCCCGCAGGCCTGCAGTGTCGCGGAAATATTTGCGATTGAAAATGAAAATGTTTCTCCCGGGCAGCCCGTCCTCCGCCTGACCTGCGGAAGCTGTGCCGAAGCCGCGGTCTCGGTTTCGGAGACCTTGATCGGCAGCATAAGTACTGGCATGAATGCCGAAATCTTGATTGCCGCATTGGGTGACCAGGCTTTTGCAGGCGTTGTGAAGGAAGTCGGCGTAGCGCCATCAGGTGCAAGCAGTGCGTTTCCCGTGACCGTCTCTATCATCGAAAATTGCGACCAGGTGCGCGCCGGCATGGCCGTGGATGTGCGAATAACAATAGCTACTGCGGATCCCCACAGCAGAATCGTCGTGCCGCTGGTCGCGGTAGGCCAGGATCGCCTGGGCAACTATGTTTTCGTACTGGAAAAAACCGGCGATCATTATGTCGCGACAAGACGAGCTGTACAGACCAGCGATTTCGACCGCTTGGGTATGGAAATCACCGGTGGCTTGACCGCCGGTGAGCGAGTCGCGACCGCAGGCGTAAGGCGGCTCACAGACGGCCAGCAGGTTCGCCTGCTCGATGGCAGTCAAGCTCAAGAATAATGAATATTACGCAGTTCGCCATCGAGAAAAACCGCATTGCGCTGACCCTGCTTTTTGTCGTGTTGATTTCGGGTGTGATGACCTATACGCGGATGCCTCGAGCCGAGGACCCGGGGTTCACGATTCGAACCGCGCAAGTGAGGACCATCTTCCCGGGCGCCAGCCCGAAACGGGTCGAGGACCTGGTAACCGACAAGCTGGAAAAGGCGATCCAGGAAATACCCGAGCTGGATTTCATAAGCAGCCGATCGAAAACAGGTATTTCGGTCATCAAGGTCAACCTGCGCAATGAATACATGGACATCCAGCCTATCTGGGACAAGCTCAGACGAAAAGTGGAGGATACGCGCGACCAGTTGCCGGCTGATGTGATCGGCCCAGTCGTCGATGACGAATTCGGCGATGTTTTTGGCACCATCGTTGCCATAACGGGGGATGGCTTTGATTACCGTGAATTGAAAACGATTGCCGACGATGTCAGGGACGAGCTTTTGCTGATTAACAACGTTGCGAAGGTCGAGATCTATGGGGACCAGGCCGAGCGGGTTTTCGTCGAGTTCAACAACTCGCGCCTGGCGGAACTCGGCTTGTCGCCGACCCAGCTCAAGCAGATCCTGGAGTCGAGGAATATTATTTTGCCCGGCGGCAATTTTTCCACCGCGTATGAAAGGGTTTTTCTCGAGCCATCGGGCAACTTCGAGTCACTTGTCGAACTCGGTCGCAGCATCATCAATTTGCCGGGAACGACCGACCTGGTTCGACTGGAGGACCTGGTAACGATTCGTCGCGGCTATGTCGATCCGCCGCAAAGCATGATGCGCAGCGCCGGGGATAACAGCCTGGGGCTGGCAATATCGATGCGGGAAGGCGGCAATATTTTGCAACTTGGTCAGGCCGTCAAGGATGTGATCCGCAGAGCAAACAGTGTTTACCCGGTTGGCGTGGAATTTGATTTTATTCAATTTCAGGCCGGCGATGTCGAGAGAAAAATCGATGCCTTCGCCAACAACCTCTTGCAGGCAATCGTTGTGGTTGCCGTGGTCATGCTGCTGTTTCTCGGGTTGCGAACCGGCCTGATCGTTGCGACGCTGATCCCGTCCGCGATGTTCGCCGCGATCTTTTTTATGGGCTTGCTGGATGTCGGTCTCCACCAGATGTCACTGGCGGGTCTGATCATTTCACTCGGGATGCTGGTCGATAACGCCATCGTGATGGCGGAATCGATCATGGTGCAAATGACCGCCGGCAAACCAGCCAGGCGCGCGGCAATCGATTCGGCTGTCGAATTGCGTATTCCCCTGCTGGTTTCTTCGCTGACGACGGCCGCGGCCTTTTTGCCGATTCGATTGGCGGAATCGAACGCCGGCGAGTATACCGCCGCTTTGTTTACGGTCGTAACCATCACCTTGTTGTGCTCATGGGTTATTACACTGACGATTATTCCGATACTTTGTGTCGCGTTCATGAAAGTAAAGCAGTCGCAGGAGCAGTATTCCGGCCGCTTTTATTCGGCTTACCGGGGCATCGTCGTCGGTGCGTTGAAAAGACCGGTGCTGGTTCTGCTGGTGGCCGGCGGCGTGTTTTTCGTGGCCCTGCAGGGGTTCAGGTTTATACCGAATATCTTTTTCCCGGCGAACGACAGGCCGACGCTGGCGATTGAAATCGAATTGCCGGTCGGTAGCCCTATCGAACCCACCAACGAAGTGGTCATCGCGCTGGAACAATTCATGCTCGACAACCTGATGGCGGACCAAAACGGCGGTTCCGGCATCATCAACTGGGGCGCGTTTATCGGCGAAGGGGCGCCGAGATACATTCTCTCCTACCGTCCCGAGACGCCCACACCGGAATACGCCTACATCATCGTCAACGCCAGCAGCAGGGATATCCTGGAGACGCAGCTGATACCGCCAATCCAGGAATTTCTGGAAAACAATTTCCCCGGGCTGAGGCCAACCGTAAGGCCATTGCCCTTGGGCCCGCCTGCGTGGCCACCGGTCGAGGTCAGGATATCCGGCCGGGACAGCGATAAATTGTTTGAGATTGCGGATAAGGTCCGGCGCCAGCTGGCTGAGATACCCGGTACCCGGCAGATCTCCGACGACTGGGGGGCGAGAACAAAAAAAATTGCCGTGGAGATCGACGAAACCCGGGCAAGACTCGCGGGGGTCAGCCATCAGGATATTGCGATCTCCTTGCAGACTTTCCTGTCGGGTGTCGAAGTGGCCGAGTATCGGGAGGAAGACAAGCTCATCCCGATAGTCTTGCGCTCGCGGGCTACGCAGGGCGCGGAACTGGGTGTCGTGCAATCCATAAACGTTTTTTCACAGGCTACCGGTAAGTCGGTTCCCCTTGGCCAGGTGGCCGAGGCGAAAATGATATGGGAGGCAGGCGTAATCCGCAGGCGGGACCGCCTGCGGACGGTAACCGTATCCTCTCTACTCGAACCGGGGTACACGGCCGCCGCGATCAACCGGGCGATAAGACCCTGGTTGGAACAGGAATCGGCCGATTGGGGTTTTGGCTTTGGCTGGGAATTCGGCGGCGTCATGGAAAAGTCCGTCGAGTCCAGCCAGTCCATCAATGAGAAACTGCCGATCGCCGGGTTGATCATCCTGATATTGCTGGTTGCTCAGTTCAATTCCCTGCGCAAGCCGGCGATCATTCTGTTGACGATTCCCTTGTCAATCATTGGCGTCGTTGTCGGTCTCCTGGTGGCACGCTCTTATTTCGGCTTTATTACCTTGCTCGGTATCATTTCGCTGGCGGGTATAGTGATCAACAACGCAATCGTTCTGATCGATCGGATCGGCCGGGAAGAAGCCGAGCCAGGCAACACCCCGCAGGATGCGATCGTCAAGGCGGCTCAGCGGAGGATCCGTCCCATCCTGCTGACGACGACGACGACCGTGGCCGGTATGATTCCGTTGTGGCTGGGTGGCGGTCCGATGTGGGAGCCGCTGGCGATAGCGATTATTTTCGGCCTGATTTTCGCGACCATGCTGACGCTGATAATCGTGCCGGTCTTATACAGCCTGATGTTCAAAGTCGACTTTTCCGAATACGCCTGACCGGCTGTTATTTGTTTACATCTGCAATCACTTCGACACCGAGACGCTGTGCTTCGATAACGACTTCCTTCCCCAATTCACCGGAACCGAGCAGCATCATGC
>BFAU01000068.1 GCA_008975185.1 bacterium MnTg04
CATAAACGGCCGCACCTCGATCGCCCGGCGTGTAATAGCCTTTTTCATGGAAGCCCGGGTAATCGGGCACGTGCACCATGCGGGTGCTGCCGAGGATGGCGCCATCGGCGTCGATGACCGGCGAGCTGTCGAAGGTCTTGCCGCCATCCATTTCGAGAAAATTGAGCACGATGACCACTTCCAGTTCGCGGGCCAGCGCCGTGAAAACATCCGTGGTCGGACCCGGGATGGTTTCAGCCAGGGTGTCCCGATCCGGACCTGCCGGCTGCGCCGGGAAAAACCGGTCGAACGCAAGCTCGGAAAAACAAAGCAAATTCGCGCCATTGCCCGCCGCTTCGCGAATCGCGGCAACGCCTTTATTGATGTTTTCTCCCCGGCTACCCGATGCGGGTTGCTGGATCAGGGCGATTTTCGTCATGATCGGATTCCTGGTTCGCCGCCATTGTCCGTTAAGCAGCGCGGTTTGTGGACACCCGGGTACCAGTTTACATTAGAAAGCCTGAATTTCGATCCGGCCGTTGGCCCGCCTATCACCGAGGCGTTAGCTGCCGGTCCGACCCGGAACGGCCTGACCGGCACTGTTAAAGTGCAGACTGATGGAGATTTTGTATGAGTCGAAACATTCAGATTCACAGTGCATGTGCAGTCGGGCATCGATGAAAACCGGGTGGGTGAGGCCTGGGAAGACTGGCGACCGGCTGAGCATTCGCCATGCCGTCTAAGGTAGCTCTGATATGGTCGGTTTATATCCTTCGCTGCGCCGACGGCACGCTCTATACGGGCATTGCAAAAGACGTCGATGGCCGTCTGGCCAGCCATAACGACGGCGCGGGTGCTAAATACACACGCTCGAGGCTGCCGGTCAGGCTTGTTTTCCGGGAAGAAGTCGGTGACCACGGCGCCGCTTTGAGGCGAGAGATAAAAATCAAGGCCATGGCGGCCGGCGAGAAGCGGGAACTCATAGCCACGGCCGGGATGCCTTCGAATCGGGCCGATATCAAAAATTTGTCGCAATAGCGTGGATTCGTAGTGTACAATCGCCGCCACCGAAGGAACGTAGCTCAGCTGGCGTCACCGACGCTTCATCGCTGAGGAATCTCCCAGCCAGGCAAGCGTGAAAGGTTTTAGGCCAATTCTTTAAGGGTTGGCAGTTTGTAACTCCGATTTATCGGAAATTAAAAGTAAGAGAGTGTTATGTCTGAACAAGTAGAAGGTACCGTCAAGTGGTTCAATGATGAAAAGGGTTTTGGATTTATTGAACAGGAAAGCGGTAAAGACGTTTTTGTTCACTACAGCGCCATCGCTGGTAGTGGTCGCAAATCATTACACGAAGGCCAGAAGGTCACGATGGAAGTGACCATGGGTGCAAAAGGCCCCCAGGCCGAAAACGTAATGCCCGCCGAATAAGGCCAAGCTTGCGGGGCCGGATCCCGATATCCAAAAAATAAAAGGATCCGGCCTGCTGCTCCCGGCAGCGAAACATCCCGATTTTCGACCGGCCTGACTCGCCGGAGGCATGCAGGTGTCCGCATACCGGCCGCATGGCCGTTGCGCTGTGCCGCACTACGCCTATAGTCCGTCCAGCTGCCGTCCCAGCGCGCTGCCAAAGATGATCAGCGCCGGCATTTGAGCGAGCAGGCGCAGGCTCTCGGCGACCAGTCTCTTGCGGGCAAGCTGGAGATAGGATCCAGCCATCCAGGACAAAAGACCCGCGGCGCCTGTGATCAACAAGATTTTCCCCAGCAGGCCCCAGCCCGGAAACAACCAGTACTGCGCCAAACCCATATCCTGTGCAAGCCACCCGAACAGCATCGCGCTGGCGACCATGCCTTGCAAGGTCAGGACTATACCCGGAATCCGGCCCAGCCCAGGCACGGTTGGCAGCGCGAGGCTGACCAGCAAGACGCCGTTGATCCACCAATCGAGCCGATAGTGTCCAGCGCTCAGCAAGGCGCCGATGGCGGGAGCGTCATGCAGCCCAAACAGCGCCGGGTAGGCGGCGGCCACAAAAATCAGGACCAGGACGGCCCTGAGCGTGGGTATATACAGATGTTCGCTCAGCCAGTTCCCAAGGTTGCTGAGCGATGGGTGATTGTGCAGGTATTCTTCAAAAACCAGTAGCCCGGTCGACCCGAATACGAACAGGAAAATCGCGGCCAGCACTTGATCCGCTTAGTATCGATATCGTGCGGGTTTGTACGGGCCATCGACGGTTACGCCGATATATTCAGCCTGTTCCGGAGTCAGTCTGGTGAGCGTTGCGCCAATCCTGTCCAGGTGCAAGCGGGCGACTTCTTCGTCCAGGTGTTTTGGCAGGACGTAGACTTCATTGCTGTACTGCTCGGGCTTGTTCCACAGTTCCATCTGCGCCAGCACCTGGTTGGAAAAAGAATTGGACATCACGAAACTCGGATGGCCGGTCGCGCAACCAAGATTCACCAGGCGGCCTTCCGCGAGCAGGATGATGCGCTTGCCATCCGGGAAAATAATGTGGTCGACCTGCGGCTTGATGTTGTCCCACTCGTATTGCTTTAGCGAGGCGACGTCAATTTCATTGTCGAAGTGCCCGATATTGCAAACGATGGCCTGGTGTTTCATTTTTCTCATGTGTTCATGGCCGATCACCATGTAATTGCCAGTCGCGGAAACGAAAATATCGGCCTTGTCGCAGGCGTAATCCATGGTGACCACGCGGAAACCCTCCATCCCCGCCTGCAAGGCGCATATCGGGTCGATCTCGGTAATCCAAACGGTTGCGCCGAGACCCTTCAGTGATTGCGCACACCCCTTGCCGACATCGCCATAGCCTGCGATTACCGCGGTCTTGCCGGCTACCATGACATCGGTCGCGCGCTTGATGCCGTCGACCAGCGATTCGCGGCAACCGTACAGGTTGTCGAATTTCGCCTTGGTGACCGAATCGTTGACGTTGATGGCCGGGAAAGGCAACTCGCCGGCTTTTTGCAACTGGTACAGACGATTGACCCCGGTGGTCGTTTCCTCGGTGACTCCCCGGAGGTTTTTCTGGATGTTCGAATACCAGCCCGGATCAGATTCCAGGCGCTTGCGAATTGCCGCGAACAGGGATTGCTCTTCTTCACTGCCCGGCTTGTCGAGTACGGATATATCCTGCTCTGCCTTGCTGCCCAGCATCACCAGCATGGTTGCGTCGCCGCCGTCATCGAGAATCATGTTCGGGGTGCCGCCATCGTGCCATTCCATGATCTTGTGAGTGAAATTCCAGTACTCATCCAGCGACTCGTCCTTGAAGGCGAATACCGGAACACCGGTGACGGCGATTGCCGCGGCGGCATGATCCTGGGTCGAGTAAATATTGCACGAGGCCCAGCGAACTTCCGCGCCGAGCGCCGTCAATGTTTCAATCAGCATCGCCGTCTGGATCGTCATGTGCAGCGAGCCGGCGATCCTGGCGCCTTTCAGCGGCTGTCCCCGGGCATGCTTTTCGCGCAGCGCCATCAATCCTGGCATTTCCGTCTCGGCAATCGCCATTTCCTTGCGCCCCCATTCGGCAAGGCTTATATCGGCGACCTCGCAGTCGGCCGGCAAGGCTGTGGCAGTTTCACTGGTCATGGTTTTTTTCTCGCATTCATGTGGTCGATAAGCCGCTCAGGCCGCGGCTTCCATTTTCAATACTTCGGCTTTGTCCGTCCGTTCCCAGGAAAAATCGGCATCCTCTCGACCGAAATGGCCGTAAGCGGCGGTAGCTTTGTAGATCGGCCGCAATAAGTCGAGCATTTCCACAATGCCGAAAGGCGTCAGGGCAAAATGCTCGCGTACCAGCTGAATCAGCCGCTCTTCCGAAACCTTGCCGGTACCAAAAGAATCGATGCTGATCGAGGTGGGCTCCGCAACGCCGATGGCGTAGGAAATCTGAATCTCGCAGCGATCGGCCAGGCCGGCGGCGACGATATTTTTGGCAACATAACGGCCGGCATAGGCGGCCGAACGGTCGACCTTGGAGGGATCCTTGCCGGAAAACGCGCCGCCCCCGTGTCGCGCCATACCGCCATAAGTATCGACGATAATCTTTCGTCCGGTCAGGCCGCAATCGCCGACCGGGCCGCCGATCACAAAACGACCGGTCGGATTGACGTGAATCCGGGTGTTCTTATGCAGCCAGCCATCCGGCAGCGTCGGACGGATAATTTCCTCGATAACTGCTTCTTTCAGATCCGCATGCGATATGTCCGGGTCGTGCTGGGTTGACAGGACGATGGCGTCCACAGCGACCGGTATGTTGTTCTCGTAGCGGACCGATACCTGGCTTTTTGCATCCGGCCTTAACCAGGGCAAAGCCCCGTTCTTGCGCAGTTCCGCCTGCCGATGGACCAGCCGGTGGGCATAGCTAATCGGCGCCGGCATCAATACTTCGGTTTCATTGCTGGCATAACCAAACATCATGCCCTGGTCGCCCGCACCTTGTTCGGCTGGCAGCGCATGGTTCACGCCCCGGTCGATATCCGACGACTGTTTGCCGATCGCATTGATCACCGCGCAGGTCGCCCCATCGAAGCCCAGCTCGGAATTATCGTAGCCGATGTCCAGGATCACCTGGCGGGTAATCTCTTCGAGGTCGACCCAGGCGACCGTGCTGACCTCGCCGGCGATAATCGCCATGCCGGTCTTGACCATCGTTTCGCACGCGACCCTGGCTTTCGGATCTTCGGCGATAATCGCGTCCAGGACAGCATCGGAAATCTGATCCGCTACCTTGTCCGGATGACCCTCGGAAACCGATTCCGAAGTAAATAGAAAGTCTTTCAGCATGTTACTGAAACCCCTGATTCCTCAACTATGGTAGCGTTGCAAACGCACAAGTATACCGGGCGGGCAGGCCGGTTTCACGCGGCTGCAGGATTATGTCGTTTGTTGGCGGCCCGCCTGATAGTATTTTAAAAGATATTCCTTTCTTTGAGTAGTCGATGAGCGCCCTGCATACACCCGTTTGTGATTTTGGCTGGCCGGCCCCCGATTTCGCGCTGCCCGACCCGGCTGGCAAGCTATGGACGCTCGAGGATTGCCGTGGCTCGCATGCCACGCTGGTCATGTTCCTCAGCAATCATTGCCCGTTCGTCAAGGCATCGTTGCAAAGGATAATCGGCGACTTGCAGGACCTGGCGACCGAGGGCGTCGCGGCCGTCGGCATTATGAGCAACGATATCAGCCGCTACCCGGATGATGGGCCGGAAGAGATGCGGCGTCTGGCCAGCGAGCTGGCTTTTCCTTTTCCTTACCTGGTTGACGAAAGCCAACAGACGGCGAGCGACTATGGGGCAGTCTGCACACCGGATTTTTTCGGCTTCAACCAGGATCTGGAGCTGCAGTACCGTGGGCGTCTCGATGCGGGTCGAACCGAGGAGCCGCCGGCCGGCAGCCCGCGTGAATTGCTCGATGCCATGCGGCAGATCGTGCGTACCGGTCACGGGCCGCAGGAACAAACGCCTTCCGTGGGCTGTTCGATCAAGTGGAAAACCTGACGACGCACCCGGCAGCCGGTCGCGCGCGATTTTGCATGCCTGGTGTTGCCGCCGAGCGGAGAACCGGCGGTGGCGGAATCGCCGGAAAATAGCTCAGGCAAAGCGCAGTAAGTGACTCGGCCCGCTCGGCCGGACCTGGAAAGAGTGTATTTGGGAGGGCAGTCATGCAGCAGTTGCCCGTCGGCGGCTCATCGGCGAAAATGCGCCGCTTTCCAACTCGGGATTCAGCAAAAATGCCTAAGCGCAGAGACCTTGCCAACGCGATTCGCGCGCTGTCGATGGATGCAGTTCAAAAAGCCAATTCCGGGCACCCGGGCATGCCGATGGGCATGGCGGACATCGCGGAGGTTCTCTGGAACGACTACCTCAGGCACAACCCGGGTAATCCGCGCTGGGAAAATCGGGACCGCTTCGTGTTATCGAATGGCCATGGCTCGATGCTCCTTTATTCGGTTTTGCACCTGAGTGGTTATCCGCTGGATATAGAGCAGATTCAAAATTTCCGCCAGCTCGGTTATCACACCGCCGGTCACCCGGAATACGACCAGGACCTCGGCATAGAAACGACCACCGGCCCGCTGGGGCAGGGCATCACCAACGCGGTTGGCATGGCGCTGGCTGAAAAAGTCCTGGCGGCACAATTCAACAAGCCCGGCTTCGACCTGGTCGATCACCATACCTATGCCTTCACCGGCGATGGCTGCCTGATGGAGGGCATTTCGCATGAAGCCTGCTCCCTGGCCGGCACCTTGCGCCTCGGAAAACTGATTGTTTTCTATGACGACAACGGGATTTCAATCGACGGCAAAGTCGATGGCTGGTTTACCGATGACACGCCGGCTCGTTTCAAGGCCTATGGCTGGCACGTGGTTGCCGATGTCGATGGCCATGATCCGGTGGCGGTGGCGAAGGCAATAGACGCCGCACGCGCCAGCGACAGGCCCAGTCTGATCTGCTGCAAGACGGTGATCGGCTGGGGTTCGCCAAACAAACAAGGCAGTGCGGCGACCCATGGCGCGCCGCTGGGCGCTGAAGAAGTCGCCCTGGTCAGGGACACGATCGGCTGGTCGCACGCGCCCTTCGATGTCCCGAACGATATACGCGCGGGATGGGATGCCAGGGAAAAGGGAGCCAGGGCGGAAGAGCAATGGCAGCAAATGTATTCGGCATACCGGCAAAAGCATCCGCAACTGGGCGCCGAATTCCAGCGGCGGATGGCCGGCGAACTGCCGGATAACTGGCAGGAATTCGCTGCCGGCGTCGTCAAGGAAATTAACGCCGAAGCGGCGGATATGGCGACTCGCAAGGCATCGTTGCGGGCGCTCAACGGGTTCGCGCCGGCATTGCCGGAAATGCTCGGCGGATCGGCAGATCTGACCGGCTCCAATCTGACTTACTGGGATGAGTCGAAGACGATATCCGCGGAGGATGCCAGCGGCAATTACCTTTACTACGGGGTCAGGGAATTCGGCATGTCCGCGATGATGAATGGCATGGCGCTGCACGGTGGCCTGATGCCCTACGGCGCCACTTTCCTGACATTCCAGGACTATGCGCGCAACGCCGTACGGATGGCCGCGTTGATGAAGGTGCGCAGCATTTTCGTATACACCCACGACTCGATCGGTCTGGGCGAAGACGGGCCCACGCATCAGCCTGTGGAACATGTCGCCAGCCTCCGGCTGATACCGGGGATGATCGTCTGGAGACCGTGCGATACCGTCGAGGCCGCCCTTGCATGGCAGGCGGCGATCGAGAGGCGGGACGGACCGACCTGCCTGGTGTTTACCCGCCAGGGCCTGCCATTCCAGAAACGCGATGACAGGCAAATCGAAAATATCCGGCGCGGCGGCTATGTCCTGCGTGACTGTGCAGGAATGCCGGCGCTGATTTTGATTGCCACCGGTTCCGAGGTTGCCATCGCGATGGAGGCGGCCGCTGAACTGGAAAAATCCGGTGTGCCCACGCGTGTGGTATCGATACCGAGTACGGACGTTTTCGAGGTCCAGGACGATGCGTATCGCGATTCGGTGTTAGCTGCCGAAGTCAGCGCCCGCATTGTTATCGAAGCCGGCGTCAGCAATTGCTGGCATCGTTATGCCGGCCCGGGCGGCCGGATTATCGGTATGGACCGGTTTGGCCTGTCAGCGCCAGCCGGTCAGTTATTTGATAAATTCGGTTTCACCTCGGATAACATCATCAAGGTTGCCCGGGAGATTCTTTGATCGCAGCCGGATATTCACAAAGGAAAAAACATGACTGTCAAAGTAGCAATTAACGGCTATGGCCGAATTGGCCGCAATATCTTGCGCTCCCTGTACGAATCGGGTCGCAACGAGGAAATCAGCATCGTCGCCGTCAATGACCTGGGCGACGCGAATACCAATGCCCATCTGACGCGGTATGACACCGCGCACGGCAAGTTCCCGGGGGAAATCAGCGTGGATGGCGACCATATGGTGGTGAACGGCGACCGGATTCGCGTTTGCGCCGAACGCGATCCGGGCAAGTTGCCCTGGGCCGAACTCGGCGTTGACGTCGTGCTCGAAAGCACCGGATTTTTTGCCACCAAGGAAAAGGCGGCGCCCCACCTGGCGGCGGGCGCAAAGAAAGTCATTATCTCGGCGCCCGCCGGCACATCGGTGGATGCGACTATCGTCTATGGCGTCAACCACGATACGCTCAAAGCGAGCGACCAGGTCATTTCGAACGCTTCGTGCACGACCAACTGCCTGGCGCCGCTGGTCAAGCCGTTGCTTGAAAAAATCGGTCTCGAACATGGGCTGATGACCACTATTCACGCCTACACCAACGACCAGGTCCTGACCGATGTCTATCACTCGGATCTCAGGCGGGCACGTTCGGCGACCATGTCGATGATTCCAGCCAAGACCGGCGCCGCCGCTGCGGTTGGCCTGGTAATTCCGGAACTGGCAGGCAAGCTGGACGGCTTTGCGATCCGCGTGCCGACGATCAACGTGTCGCTCGTGGACCTTGTATTTACCGCGTCCCGCGATACCTCGATCGAAGAAATCAACTCGATACTGAAAGAGGCAAGCGATGGCGAACTGAAGGGGGTGCTGCAGTACAGCGACGGGCCGCTGGTGTCGGTAGATTTTAATCACGACCCGGCTTCGTCGAGTTATGACGCGACCCTGACCAAGGTCATGCAGGGCAGGCTGGTAAAAGTCTGTGCCTGGTACGACAACGAGTGGGGTTTCTCAAACCGGATGCTGGATACGACGCTGGCGCTGATCAACGCGAAGTAACAGCCTGCTAGTACAGGGCCCGCGGGTTGCCGGTAAATCTCCTGTAGCGGAGGACATGTGAATTTTCTACGTATGAACGAACTGGATCTTGCGGGTCAACGCGTGCTGATCCGGGAAGACCTGAATGTGCCGATCAGCGATGGCATTGTCACCAGCGACGCCCGTCTCAGGGCTGCATTGCCGACCATTCGCATGGCGATCGCCGCCGGTGCGAAGCTGATGCTGATATCGCACCTTGGGCGTCCACGGGAGGGTGAATATCAGGAAGAGTTCTCGCTGGCGCCGGTGGCCAAAAAATTGTCCAGCATGCTGGGTTTGAAAGTACGGCTCGAAAAGGACTGGCTGGACGGGCTCAGCATCGAAGATGGCGAAGTCGTTCTGTGCGAAAACGTGCGCTTTCATCTCGGCGAAAAAAGCAATGACGATAAATTGTCCAGAAAAATGGCGGCGCTGGCGGATATATTCGTCATGGATGCATTTGCCACCGCTCATCGCTCGCACGCGAGCACCCATGGTGTCGCGCGGTATGCGCCGATCGCTTGCGCCGGGCCGTTGCTGGTCGGAGAATTGCAGGCGCTGAGCCAGGCGCTGGAGAATCCGGCCAGGCCGCTGGTTGCCATCGTCGGCGGTTCCAAGGTCTCGAGCAAACTTGCTATTTTGAAAACGCTTGCCGAAAAGGTTGACCAGCTGGTCCTTGGCGGTGGTATTGCCAACACCTTTATCGCGGCCGCGGGTCACCCGGTAGGCAAGTCGTTGTATGAACCCGGGATGCTGGATGCGGCCCGGGAAGTGGCCGAATTTGCCGCCATGCGTGGCGCGAGTATTCCGCTACCCAGCGACGTTGTGGTCGCCACGGAATTTTCGGATACGGCGGAAGCGGATGTACGTGCAGTGGACCAGGTAGAAGACGACCAGATGATCCTCGATATCGGGCCGGATACCGCTGAAGTCCTGGCTGGCATCATGCGCGATGCCGGGACCATAGTCTGGAACGGTCCGGTCGGTGTTTTCGAGATCGACCAGTTTGGCGAAGGCACGCGCACGCTCGCCAACGCGATCGCGGAAAGCTCGGCGTTTTCTATTGCCGGCGGTGGTGATACGCTGGCCGCGCTGGAGAAATACAAGCTGGCAGCCCAGATTTCTTATATCTCGACGGGCGGCGGCGCATTCCTGGAATTTCTTGAGGGCAAGACTTTGCCTGCCGTTGCGGTATTGCAGGCGCGAGCGCAGGAAGCTGCCTGAGCGGAGTCCGACGCGGGCGAGAGTTGACATGCAAAGACGAACAAAAATAATCGCGACACTGGGGCCGGCGACCGATACGCCCGAGACACTCGAGAAGATGATCCTGGCCGGCATGGATGTCGCGCGGATCAACTTTTCTCATGGCAAAGCTGAAGATCACACGCGAACAATGCGCCTGATCAGGGAAGCATCGGCAAAAACCGGGCGCGAGGTTACTGTACTCGGCGACCTAGGTGGACCAAAGATTCGCATCGAGTGTTTTAGCGAGGATCGCATCGATCTGAAGGAAGGCGATCATTTCTCGCTGGACTACGAATACGATCCGGATGCCGGTACCAATACAATTGTCGGGATTACCTACGCACAACTTTCCCAGGATCTCAGCCCCGGCGATGTCCTGTTGCTCGACGATGGGCAAATAACCCTCGAAGTTACCGAGGTGGCACATCCGAGGGTCGTCAGCCGGGTATTGGTTGGCGGGGTGTTGTCGAGCAAAAAGGGGATCAATCGCCTCGGTGGCGGGCTGTCGGCCAGGGCGCTTTCCGATAAGGACCGCGAAGACATCAAGCTGGCCGTGGATATAGACGTGGATTTTCTGGCGGTCTCGTTTCCGCGCGACGCCAGCGATGTCAACGAGGCTAAATCGCTCTATCAGCAGGCGGGCGGCCAGGGAAGGATCGTCGCCAAGATAGAGCGTGCGGAAGCGATTGAAAATATTGAGTCAATCGTCGATGCGGCCGATGTGGTCATGGTCGCCCGTGGCGATCTGGGCGTGGAGGTCGGTTATGCGGAACTGCCGGGCCTGCAAAAAAGAATTATTCGCATGACCAGGCAAAAAAACCGGGTCTGTATCACGGCGACCCAAATGATGGAGTCGATGATCAACAGCCCGATTCCGACCCGCGCCGAGGTGTCCGATGTCGCCAACGCGGTCATGGATGGTTCGGATTCGGTGATGCTGTCCGGTGAGACGGCGATCGGCAAGTACCCGGTCAAGGCCATAGCGGCGATGGCGAAGATTTGCGAAGCGGCTGAAAAACACCATCTCGCGCATACCCGGTCGCGCCACAGGATCGATTCGATGTTCAAGCATACCGACGAGGCGATCGCGATGGCGGCCATGTATACGGCCAATCACCTGGATGTCAAAGCGATTATCGCGCTGACGGAATCCGGCAAGACTGCCCTGTGGATGTCGCGTATCAGATCGGACATACCGATTTATGCTTTCACCCGCCATCAACGGACGCGGCGCAGGGTCAACCTGTACCGGGGCGTGTTTCCGGTGTCGTTCGATATTACCCAGACCCGGACCGACAAGGTCTGGAAGCAGGTATCCGAACGCCTGCTGGAACAGGGCCTGGTGTCGCAGGGCGATTTGATTATTTTCACCGAGGGTGAAGCGATCGGCGTATCCGGCGGCACAAACTCGATGAAACTGTTGCGGGTGGGTGACTGACAAAACCGATGAGAAGTCTTCGCCGATTGCTGCTGCTGGCGGTCCTGCTGCCCGCGGGCGCATTTTTCGCCGGCTGGGCCGCGTTGCACGGTAGTCTGCCCCAGCTTGATGGATCCTTCGATCTCGTCGGTCTGGAGGCGCCGGTCACGGTAAAACGCGATCGTCTCGGCGTACCCGAGCTTAATGCCTGGAGCCTGGACGACCTGGCCCGCGCCATCGGGTTCCTGCACGCACAGGAGCGCTTTTTCCAGATGGACCTGCAACGCCGCTCCGCCGCCGGTGAATTGTCGGAGTTGTTCGGCAGCCGTGCGCTGGCTCACGATCGCTCTATGCGCTTACATCGGTTGCGCCGCGTTGCGGGGCAAATTCTCACAGGCTTGACGGCCGGTCACCGGCGCATGCTCGAAGCGTATACCGATGGCGTCAACGCGGGTCTGGGCGCGCTGGCAGTCAGCCCGTTCGAGTACTTGCTGCTGCGCCAGCCGCCACGGGCCTGGATCCCCGAGGACAGTCTGTTGGTGGTGCTGGCGATGTATGCGGATCTGCAGGACGAAAACGCCGACTCCGATGCTGAGCGTGGCTATCTGCGAAGCGTCCTGCCTGCGCCGATGTATCGATTCCTGTATCCCGCGGGTACCCGGTGGGATGCCCCCCTGACCGGTCCGGCGGTCGACTCGCCGTCGCCACCGGCGGCCGAGGTATACGACCTCAGGTCGATTGCCGAGGCCGTGGGCGACCCGGATCCGGTGGCGCCCGAATACCAACCGGAAATGGCGGTGGGCAGCAACAACTGGGCGCTGGCGGGTCGGCGAACCGCACACGGCGGCGGCATGCTGGCCAGCGACATGCATTTGCGGCAGCGGGTCCCCGCGGTCTGGTACCGGGCGCGCTTCAAGGTAGCCAATGTACGCGGCAGGAACCTGGATGTCACCGGCGTGACCTTGCCGGGTACGCCGTTGATGATTGCCGGCAGCAACGGGCGGGTAGCCTGGTCTTTTACCAACAGTTACGGAGACTGGACGGACCGGGTAATCCTGGAAAGTCATCCTGAGGACGATGGCCGTTACCTCACTGCCGATGGTTATCGCGATCTGCAAATCCACCGCGAGACGATCCGGGTCAAGGGCAGCGAGGATGCGGTCCTGGAAGTGCGCAACAGCCGTTGGGGACCGGTCATCGGGCGCGACCGGCAAGGCCGGCTGCAAAGTGTGCGCTGGCTCGCGGCGATGCCGGATGCGACCAACGTGCGGCTGCTGGAAATGATGTTCGCCGACAGCGTCGATGAAGCGCTGCGGGTCGCGCCCGAAATCGGCATGCCGCAGCAAAACCTGGTGGTTGCCGATGCGGATGGCAATATCGGCTGGACGATCATCGGGAAAATCCCGCGCCGCGAGGGCGGTTTCGATCCCCTGCTGCCGGCGTCGTGGGCGCGCCCAGGGACCGGCTGGAATGGCTTGATCGGCGCGCTGGAGTACCCGCGGGTGGTCAATCCTGCCTCCGGGCAAATCTGGACTGCGAATTCCAGGACGGTCGGCGATGCGGAACTCGCCCTGATTGGCGATGGGGGTTATGGACTGGGGGCGAGGAGCCGGCAGATTCGTAACGGCCTGGCTCCGTTGCAAAAAGCAACGCCGGGTGATTTTCTAAAGATCCAACTGGATGACCGGGCCTTGTTCCTGGACCGTTGGCGGCGCCTGGCGCTGGATCTGCTGGCAATGCCCGGCGCCCGGCAGACCGCGCAGCGGCGACTGGCGGCAAGCGTCCTGGCAGACAACGAGCTGAGGGCGTCGACGGGTTCGCAGGCGTATCGCCTGGTGCGCGAATTCCGGAATCTTTGTTACGGCCGTACAAGGCATTTTCTGACCCTGGAGGCCCGACGGGCCGATCCGGATTACCGGCCGCGCCTGAGCCGCAGGTTCGAGGGGGCATTGTGGCAATTGGTCGAGCAGCGGCCGCGGCATTTGCTGGATCCGCAGTACGATTCCTGGCCGGATTTCCTGCTGGCCGCACTGGATGATTCTGTCGACAGGCTGGACCCGGACCGGGATGGGCGGCTGGAAACCTGGGGCGATTACAATATCGTTCGCATCAACCACCCGCTGGGCAAGATACCCTTGCTTGGCGCATATCTGAACATGCCGCCCCATGCGGCGGCGGGAGACACCTTCATGCCGCGCGTGCAGAGCGCAAATTTCGGCGCGTCCGAACGCTTCGCTGTTGCCCCGGGGCGCGAAGCGGAGGGTTATTTCCATATGCCGGGTGGCCAGAGCGGACATCCTCTGTCGGCATATTATCGCGCCGGGTTCCGCGCCTGGTCAAACGGTGAACCGCTACCGTTCCTGCCCGGCGAGCCGGCACATACCTTGCAGCTGCTACCGGTTAGCCCGCTGCCATCAGATCTTTCAGATCGGCAATGACCTGCGCCGAGTGAACATCCGGGTCGACTTTTGGATAATGCTTTGCCAGTAATCCGTCAGGGCCGATCAGGAAAGTCTGGCGCTTCGCAAAGCCGACGCCGCCACCGATGCCCAGGTACGTTCCATAGAGGCGGGAAATCTCGCCATCGTCATCGGCCAGCAATGAAAAAGGCAGGCTGTATTCCTTGGCAAATTTCTGGTGCGACTCGACATCGTCCATGCTGACGCCCAGCAAGGCGACATTCATTTTGCGAAATTCGAAAATATCGTCCCTGAAAGAACACGCCTCGGTCGTACAGCCGGGCGTGAAATTCTTCGGATAAAAATACAGGACTACCCACTGGCCGTCGTAATCATCCAGTTGGTGCCAGTCGCCGTTCTGGTCTTGCAGTTTGAAAGCCGGCGCCGGTTGTCCTTCTGCGGGGCTTTCTGCGGCCGCAGCGGGCGAAAGCAGACACAGGCAAAGCAGGGTCGGCAGGATTGATTTATACACTACAGGCCTCCACGATAGATGTTCGATTCCAGCATCGGCGGTCAGCATAACCTATGCGCTGGCCTGCCGCGCGGCTGGCAGACCCAGAGTATAAATGCAGGCGGATCGATGGCGAGTAAATCAGGTGACGAAACCGGCGCGTGGATGACGGCTGCCCCGGGGCAGCCTTTGACACCGGGCCGAGCCAAGCTGAAAGCGCTGGGCCCGATGGATGTCGAGCTGGAAGTGATCGCCTGCGGTCTGTGTCACAGCGATTTGCACCTGGTCAATGACGATTGGGGAATCAGCGAGTATCCGCTGGTTCCCGGTCATGAAGTGGTCGGTCGGATAGTCGCCGCGGGCAAGGACGTCGGTGACCTGGCAGTCGGTCAGCGAGTCGGCGTGGGCTGGTTATGCGGCGCCTGCCTGGATTGCCGGAGTTGTAATGCCGGTGAGGATAATCTTTGCGGCGAGCCCAACAGAACCTGCGTTGCCAATGTGGGTGGATTTGCCAGCCGGATTCGGGTTGATTCCCGGTTTAGCCACCCGATTCCCCGGGGCCTGGGCGATCTCCAGGCCGCACCGCTGCTGTGCGCCGGCGTAACGGTATATTCGCCGCTGAAAAGGCTGCTGCCGCGGACGGGCCGGGATGTCGGCGTCGTTGGCATCGGTGGCCTGGGGCACCTGGCTGTGCAGTACGCCAGCCGTATGGGCCACCGGGTGACCGCGATCGTTCGTGGACCGGGGAGGGAAAAAGACGCCAGGAACCTGGGCGCGCAATTCTATCTGGACAATACGGATGGTGGGCAAACGGCCGCCGCCGAAGCGGCTTTCGACCTGCTGCTGGTTACGGCCAGCGCGGACCTGGACTGGTCGGTCTATATGCGCCTGTTGAAGCCCAATGGCACGCTTTGCCTGGTCGGGATGCCGGCAGCGACGATCACGGTTGAAACCGACAATTTTGTTGGCGAACAGAAAATCCTGACCGGCAGTTCCATCGGTAGTCGCGAGATGACCCGGGAAATGCTGGATTACTCAGCCGCCAACGAGGTTTATCCGTGGGTCGTTCAGATGCCGATGGACCAGGTCAACGAGGCGCTGAAAATCCTTGCGGATGGCGAGGCACGCTATAGAATTGTGTTGACGGCATAGCAATGGTGGCTCGTATCGACAGATCAGACAAAATGAGTTTTTGCCTTGGTTGAGGACAGACCGCAACTCAAGAAGGGACTGGTCCTGCCCGGTGGCGGCGCTCGCGCCGCATACCAAGTCGGCGTGTTGAGGGCCATCTCCGAGATGATTCCGCCGGGCTCATGCAATCCGTTTCCAATCATCAGCGGTACATCGGCAGGCGCCATCAACAGTGCGGTGCTTGCCAGCAACGCCGACAACTATCGCCTGGCGGTCGCGCAAATGGCCAGGGTCTGGCGGAATTTCCGCGCGCACCACGTTTACCGAACCGATGCCTGGACCATGCTGCGCACCAGCCTGCACTGGTTGCTGACCATGATATCGGGTGGAGCATTGCTAAAAAACCCGGACTGCCTGCTGGATAGCTCGCCATTGCGTGCATTGCTGGCTCGCGACGTGGATTTCGAAAAGATCGCCACGGCAATCGAGCACGGGTCGCTGGAAGCGCTGGCGATCACCGCATCCGGCTACGGTTCCGCGAAATCCATTTGCTTTTACCAGGCCGGGCCCGGTCACCGGCCCTGGCACCGCATTCGCCGTGAGGGCAGGGCGGGCAAAATCGGTCTCGACCATTTGATGGCCAGTGCGGCGATGCCGGTAATCTTTTCGCCGGTACGCATCGGCGGCGAATATTTTGGCGATGGCGCGATGCGCCAGGCGACGCCGCTCAGCGCCGCAATACACCTCGGCGCCGATCGCCTGCTTGCGATCAGCGTGCGGGACGAGACGGGCGAATCGCCACGGGATCGGGAATGGGACGTCTCACCCAGCCTGGGCCAGATCGCCGGTTATATGCTGGATACTTTGTTCATGGACGGCCTGTACGCCGATCTGGAAAGAATCACCCGGATCAACAATCTGCTCGAGCATCTGCCGGAGCAAAGTGCGGTGTCGGGTGGCAGATTGCTGCGCAGGATAGACTGCCTGGTCATGGTGCCCAGCGAGGATATCCGGGAAATTGCCCTGAAACATGCGCACGAATTGCCGCGTTCGGTGCGTATGCTGCTGCGCGGGATGGGCGCAATGAATCGCGGCGGCAGACAGCTGATCAGTTATCTGTTGTTCGAAGGTGGTTTTACCCGCGACCTGATCCGGCTCGGTTATCGCGATGGCAAAACGCAGGAGGAATCCTTGCGGGCGTTCCTGAATGACGAACCGATGAGAAGTTTGACCGCGCCCAGAACCATGCGCGCAGATCTGTCAGGTGAGGAAAAGAGCGCCGAGGCCGAGGAATGACATAAATCCGACGACATCGGTAATCGTTGTAAGAACCACGCCGCCGGCCAGCGCCGGATCGACATCCATGCGCTTGAGAACGAGCGGTACCATAACGCCGGACGCGGCTGCGACCAGCAGATTGATGACCATTGCCGCCGCGATAACCGCGCCGATCCGCCAGTCCTGGAACCAGAACACCACCGCCAGTGCGACCACGGTCGCCCAGCCGATCCCGTTGAGCAGACCAACGGCGGTTTCCTTCAACATCAACCAGCGCGCGTTGGATTTTTCGACCTGGCCGAGCGCCATTCCCCTGATCATCAGGATCAGCGTCTGACTGCCGGCGACGCCACCCATGCTGGCCACGATAGGCATCAGTACGGCGAGTGTGACGACTTCCGCCAGTGTCGCCTGGAACAGGCCGACCACCCATGCGGCAAGAAAAGCGGTTGCCAGGTTAATACCCAGCCAGACCGCCCGGCGGCGCGAACTGGTAAAAACGCCGGCAAACATGTCGTCCTCTTCATCGAGGCCGGCCATGCTCATCAGCGAGTGTTCGGCTTCTTCACGAATGACGTCGACGACATCGTCAACCGTGATGCGTCCGAGCAGGCGGCCATCTTCGTCCACGACCGGCGCCGAACGCAGGTCGCGATCCTCGAACAGCCCGGCGACGTCTGTCGCGGGCGTCTCGGGCAGGATGCCCGGCCGGTCTTTGTCGATCAGATCCGACACCATGGTTCGTGGATCGTTGGTGATCAGGCAACTGATATCGAGACTGCCGAGATAGCGGTCATTGCGGTCGACGACGAAAAACAGGTCGGTGCCCTGGGGTATTTCCTTGCGCTGGCGGGTGTAACGCAAGACAACCTCCAGGTTTACGTCCGGCCTGACGGTCACGGTGTCGGTGTTCATCAGGCCCCCGGCGCTGTCTTCCGGGTAGGCCATGACCGTGCTCAGGCGCTCGCGATCCTGATGGTCCATTGAGCGCAGTATCTGCAAGGTGATCGTTTCCGGCAGATCGGCGATCAGATCCGCAAGATCGTCGACCTCCATGCCGTCGATTGCCGCCAGCAACTCTGCCGCATCCATGTCCTCGATCAGTTTGACGCGGACCTCGTCATTGAGCTCGATCAGGACATCGCCCTCGATGTCCCGGTCGACCAGCTCCCAGACGACATCGCGCTCGGCCGGCGGCAGCGATTCGAGCAGGTTGCCTATTTCCGCTGGATGCAGCGCGTTGATCAGGCCCGCCACCTGTTGCAGGCCACCCGATTGCAACGCCGAGCGCAGCTTTTGTAGACGGGTTTCCGCCGCTGTCAAGATCTCTGCCGTCATGCTGGAATCCTGTGATTGAATCGCTGTCCAGGTATTGCCGAACGCATGCGCAGTGTAACTAGGATACGGGGGGCAGGTCTAACCAGCCATCGTCAGCGAGCTCGGCAAGGGCATTCAGGCGGCAGCGCCATCCCCGGCCAATTCGTTGTGTCGGGTCAGGACATTTTGGTACCTGGCGGAGAACCGGCCGGCCAGCTTCTCGCAAATGTAAACCGACCGGTGTCTCCCCCCGGTGCAGCCGATCGCGATGGTCAGGTAATTCCTGTTTTCGCGGACGAACTCGGGCAACCAGTTTTGCAGCAAACCATCGATTTCGTCCAGCATGCGGCCAACCGATTCCTGCGCCTCGAGGAATTCGATGACGCCCGGTTCCAGGCCGGTCAATTCGCGCAGAGCGGGCTCCCAATGAGGGTTCGGGAGACAACGGACGTCGAAAACAAAATCGGCATCGCCCGGAATACCGTGTTTGTAACCAAAAGACTGAAACAGCAGCGACATTCTTCCCGCTGCCCGCTGGTCAACCCGCTGGCAAACGATTTCCCGCAATTGGTGCACGCTGGTCCGCGAAGTATCGAGCACCAGGTCGGCTGCATTGCGCACCGGCGCGAGGATTTTCCGCTCCCGGCGGATTGCCTCGCGCAAACCGGTCATGTCGTCGCTAAGCGGGTGCCTGCGGCGTGTCTCGCTATAGCGTTTGAGCAGAACGCCATCGTCCGCATGCGTAAAAATCAATTCGCAGGCAATATCGCTGTTCTTGAGTTCACCGATCAGCTCCGGCAGTTCGGCAAGGTCCTCCGCCCGGTTTCTCGCATCTATACCGATGGAAATCTTCTGGTCCTGTTGATTCCCGGACTCCCTGGCGCTGGCGACCACGTTGTCGACGAGTTTTACCGGCAGATTATCGATGCAGTAATAGCCGAGGTCCTCCAGCATATTGAGCGCGACACTTTTGCCGCTGCCGGAGAGGCCACTGACAATAATCAGGCGCATGCCCCTGTCCCGGTCATGGCTGGCGTTCCTGCCACGCGCTGGCGGTCACGATCAGCATTTCGTGCAGGGAGCTACTGTTATTGCACTCGCGCAGTTGGGACTGCAGCTGAGGATCGCTAAGCACCTCCGCGACGAGCGCCAGAATACCGATACTTTCATCCCCGTCAGGGAACAGGACAGCAAGCGCGAGATCGACCGGCTTGCCATCCGGCGCGTCGTAATCGATGGGTTCGATCAGCTTGGCAAACGCGGCACAGGGCTGTTTCAGCCCGCTTGCGCGGCCATGCGGAATCGCAATCCCGTTATTCAGCCCGGTCGAGCCCAGCCGTTCGCGGCCGGCCAGGCCGCTAAAAATTTCGTTTGGCGGCATACCGGCGGAATCCGAATTGCCAAGCAATTCGCTGAGAATTTCGAACAAATGCTTGCGGCTGCGCGCACCGACATTGCATGCGACGCGATCAGGCGGGAGTAGTTGTTTTACATCCATAAGTTGCCGACCGGGCCGGGTTGATAGCCCGGATTATTCATAAATAAACCGGGCTAGAGATATCGCGTTTTCTGCGCTTCCCTGGCGTGATGATCCTGAATTTTTTCCTTATGTTTCTTGACCTGGCGGTCGAGCTTGTCGATCAACCCGTCGATGGCCGCGTACATATCTTCCTGCACCTCGTCCGCAAACAACGTTGCGCCGCTGACCTGGACGGTCGCTTCCGCCTTGTGGCGCAATTTTTCCACGCTGAGAATGCAATGTATATCGGTCACATTTTCAAAATGACGTTCGAGCCGTTCCAGTTTGTTGTCAACGTAATCGCGCAATGCGGAAGTGATATTGATGTGATGACCTGTAATCGACAATTGCATGCTTCGCTCCTTGTAAAAAATCCATACCAGTATTTTTCAACGAGACGCCAATCGCCGGCGTTCGCTTGAAGACGGAATATTCATCGCTTCCCGATATTTCGTGACTGTTCTGCGAGCGACGTTTATGCCGTCTTCATTCAGTACCTTCGCAATCTTGTTATCGCTGAGTGGTTTGTTTCTGTTTTCCGACGCCAGCAGTTTCTTGATTTTCGCGCGCACCGAGACCGCTGACTTCTGACCGCCGTCGTCTGCAGACAGGTGGCTCGAAAAGAAAAAACGAAACTCGAAAATACCGCGTGGCGTGTGCATGTATTTGTTGGTGGTAACTCTGGAAATGGTCGACTCGTGCATCTCTACCGCCTCGGCGATATCTTTCAATATCAGGGGCTGCATATGTTCCTCGCCATGCTCCAGAAAAGGGGTCTGTCTTTCAATTATAGACATTGCAACCTTGAGTAGAGTTTCATTCCTGATTTCGAGACTCCTGACCAGCCAGCGGGCTTCCTGGAGCTGCGTTTTCAGCGCCTGATGATCGTGTCCGCCCCGCAACAAACGGGCGTAAGTCTGATTGACCCTCAGTTTGGGGGAAACAGCGGAGTTGGTTTCCACCAGCCAGATATTGTCCTGTTTCCTGACAAATACGTCCGGGACGATATATTGGGGTATCGTGCTTTGCACCGCGTAGCCGGGTTTCGGCTGACAGGCCCGGACTGCCGTCAGGGCGTCTTCAAGAAGATTTTCGCTGACCCGCAACATTCGTCGCAAATGGTCGAAATCCAGTGACGCCACCAGGTCGAGATGTTCCGCCACCAGGCGGTGTGCGAGCTCCAGGCCGGGCGTGTCCGGCCGGAACTGGTTGAGTTGCAGGCGCAAGCATTCCTCTACGGACCTGGCACCTATTCCGGCAGGGTCGAAACCCTGGACCAGGCACAGTACTTTTTCCAGTTCCTGCTTGTCCGCAACGATTTCCGGAAGCAGAATTTGCTCTAATTCGTCCAGGGTTTCGGTCAGGTAGCCATCGTCGCCGATCGCATCGATTATCGTTGTGCCAATCGCTTGTTGTTCCGGCGATAAATGCTCCAGTCCCAGTTGCCAGAGCAGGTGCTCACCGAGAGTTTCCTGGCTGCGGTCGATGATTTCCGGTGTGGGCAAAAAATCGTCGCTGTTCCAGTTGGATGAAGCCGGGCCAACGTAGTTTTCATCGCGCCACTCGCCTACTGCCACATCCGGGCTGGCCGGCTCGGCAGGAGCGGCCGGCTTGGTTTCCTCCGGTTCTGCGGTGGTGCTTCCGGGATCCTCCCCGGTCTCGAGCATGATGTTCTTTTCCAGCGCTTCGCGGATCTTGGCCTGAAGGTCCATCACCGGTAGTTGCAGCAATTGTATCGCCTGCTGCAGCTGCGGCGTCATGGTCAGCTGTTGGCTGATTCTCAGTTGCAAAGACAGCTTTACCATTAGCCGGGTCGCCCCCATGCCTCGCTACGAACACCTGAGTCCGACAGGCCCCTAGAGTCGGAACGATTCACCCAAATATACTTCACGCACTTCCCGGCTGGATAATATGTCATCCGTATCTCCCTCCGCGATGACCTTTCCCTGATGCAGAATATAGGCTCTTTTGCAGATTCCCAGTGTCTCTCTCACATTATGGTCGGTAATCAGTACGCCAATGTTGCGCTCGGTCAACTGGGTAATCACTCTTTGAATATCGAGAACCGAAATCGGATCGACGCCGGCGAAGGGCTCGTCGAGCAATATGAAGCGGGGCCGCGCCGCCAGGGCACGGGCAATTTCAACGCGGCGGCGCTCGCCGCCGGACAGGCTGATACCCATCGAGTTCCGGACCGGCGCGATATGCAGGTCTTCCAGTAATTCCTCCAGCTGCGATTCGCGGCTGGCCCGATCGAGATCCGCACGCAATTCGAGGATCGCGGTGATGTTTTGCTCGACCGTCAGCTTGCGAAATATGGATGCTTCCTGAGGCAGGTAACCCAAGCCAAGCTGCGCGCGTTTGTGCAGCGGCAGCCCGGTCAAATCGGTATCGTCCAGCATGATGCGCCCGCGGTCACAAGGGATCAGGCCAACGATCATGTAAAAGGCCGTCGTTTTGCCGGCGCCGTTCGGTCCGAGCAATCCGACGACCTCGCCTTCCGACACTTCCATCGAGACGTCGGCAACAACGCAGCGCGAGCGATAGCTTTTGGTCAGGCCAGTCGCGACGAGCTGGGTCACGGTTGATCCTCCGACGCTGGGGGAGACTCTGCAGTGCTGGTTTCGGTCGATTCTTTATCGTTGGCCTCTTCCGGGGTAATGGTGATTCGAACCCCCTTGGAGTCGTCATTCGGCGAACCGGCAACAAGCTGTTCCGCATTAAAGTCGTACAGCAGAGTGCTGCCGCTGATTTCGCTGATCCCTGAACTGAGTACTGCGTCGCCGGTCAGGGTCAGGGTTCCGGACTCACGGTTGTAGATCAATTCATTCGCCCGGCCGGTTATTGCCTCGTCGTTTTCACTGGATTCCCAGTTTATGGTCGCCGGTTGACCGCTGATGCTGGCGCGAACCAGGCGATGATCCTGGAAATCGATAACGGCTTTCTCTCCGGAAATCAGCGCTTCTTCGGTACTGATTTTCACGTTTCCGGTGAAAACCCAGGCGGCATTTTCAAATTCCAGTTCTGTCGCCTCCGCCAGATTCGCGCTGACGCTCATGTCGCCCTGGCTGATAGTGACGTCCTTGAAAACCAGGTGGCCGGTGTCACGATCATAGGTCGAAGAGGCGGCTTGCAGGTCTATGGCCTCCGGGATCTGCTGGCCATAGCCAGCGGAGGCAATCAGGACAGACAGCAATAAAGGCCGGGATTTAGGGTTCAAAATGCGCATTGACCACCGATTGTAGCTCGACCGTGTTGGCCTTCAAGTTCGCGATCATCCCGGTCGCAGTCAGCCGGTAGCCAGCCAACTCGACAATCACGTCGGCGTCGGTACTGGCGATGGAATTGACAGGGTCGAAAACCAGCTTGCTGGTCCTGATCAGGCGCATGGCGTGTTCGCCTTTTTCACGCGCCTGCACATTGTCTCGCAACACGATTTTTCGGCCATCGTCCATAATCTCTCCCTCGTTCGCGCTCAGCTCCCAGCCCTGGTTTTGCTCGCTGCCCGGGTAGCTGATCCGCACTATGCTCAAGCGAACCAGCTTGCTGTTTGGAAACTGTTCTATACGGCCCGCCTGCAGGCGGTACAACGGCTTT
>BFAU01000069.1 GCA_008975185.1 bacterium MnTg04
GGCGGCGATCGTGCACGCCTCTTCCGCCTGCACGCGGCTGGCCCTGATGCTCCTTTCCGCCAGCAGCAATTCCGCCTTGCGGTCATCGTTCCACAGTTCCAGAAGAAGCTCGCCCTGCTCGACCACGTCTCCTTCCGTGACGTACAAATTGGCTATCTGCCCGCCGATTTGCGGCGCCAGCATCGCCCGCCGGCAGGCGACAACTGTACCCGCCCGAGTATTGGCCACCGAAGACCTGACGTCGCTACGCTCGACTTCGGCAACCGTGACTTTCAGCGGGCCCGGCCGCGACAAAACCACAAAAACGAACACCAGGGCGACGACCGGAGCGATCCATAAAAGTCGTTTGAAGCCTTTATGCATGCAGTTCCCCTTTAGGAGCCTGTCGGACTTAGGTTTGTTCTACTGCGGCGGTTGGAAATCAATGCCGCGCAGCCGCAGCAATCACTGCAGATTACGCGCCAAAGTAATAAATGAAAATAGGTGGTCGCCTTTGGCCTTTGAATACTTCTTTGCGCATTCGAACGCCAAGACTTGGAAAAACATAACTGAAAACCGGGGCCGATATTGACTGACTCCGATATCGATTTTTTGTCAGTCCAGCGTATCCGATTCCTCGGTGATGTTTTCAAACAATACCGTGGACAAATATCGCTCGCCCGTGTCGGGCAACATGGCAAGCAGTACCGAACCCTTTGCAGCATTTTCGGCGACTTTCAATGCGGCGCAGAAAGTCGCTCCACTGGAAATTCCGCAGAAAATACCCTCCTTTTGCGCCAGGTCTATTGCTGCTTCCCTGGCTTCGACATCGCCTACCGTAACCACTTCATCGATAACCTCCTTGTCGAGTACTGAGGGCATGAAGTCCGGCGTCCATCCCTGGATCGTGTGTGGTTGCCATTCACCACCGCCAAGCAGCGCCGCTTTTTCAGGCTCTGCCGCGATAATTTTTATCCCCGGCCGCGCCACTCGCAACATCTGGCCGGCGCCGGTCAACGTCCCACCGGTCCCATAACCGCTGATCCAGTAGTCCAGCGACATATCGGCAAAATCCCTGAGAATTTCCGGGCCGGTGGTATTGCGGTGATATTCCGGGTTGGCCGGATTATCAAATTGTTCGGTCAAAAACCAGCCATTTTCTTCCGCGAGTTCCGCGGCCAGTTTGACCATGCCGGTCGCGCGCAACTCCGCTGGCGTCAAAATGACCTTCGCACCGAGTATTTTCATCAGCTTGCGCCGCTCAACCGAAAAACTCTCGGCCATCACCGCTACGAAGGGATAACCGCGGACCGCACAAACCATCGCCAGCGAGATCCCGGTATTCCCCGAGGTCGCCTCGATAACGGTCTGGCCGGGCTTTAATTCGCCTTTGCGCTCCGCGTCGTTGATGACCCCCAGCGCCAACCGGTCCTTGACCGAAGACAGCGGGTTGGATGCCTCACACTTTACGTACATCTCTACATGATCGGGTGCGAGCCTGTTGATACGGACCACCGGTGTATTGCCGACAGTGGCAAGAATATCGGGATAAATCATGACCTGGCCTTTTTTTTCATGGCTACCACCCAAAAGTAGCAGCCGACCCGCCATTTCGCCAGTTGACCATGCGAACGCGGCCCGTTGTGGCCTTATACCTGTTGTGCAAGCTCCCAGGTCAGGATCTCCGCCTTGCGGTCAACTCCCCAATGGTATCCGCCCAGCGCGCCGCTCGCCCGCAGCACCCGGTGGCAGGGGATCAGCCAAGCGACAGGGTTTCTGCCGACGGCATTCGCAACGGCACGGTGGCTGTTCGGTCTGCCGATGGTCTTGGCCAGTTCGCTGTAACTGATCTGGTTACCGCTGGGGATTTTCAGCAACGCCTGCCATACCTGCATCTGAAAGTTCGTACCCTTGAGCCGAAGATTCAGCGCATTCCCACCGCCCGAGAAAACCTGCCTGGCGAGCGCGGACATGCCTTCGTCGTCTTTTGCCAGGGTTGCATTCGGCCAGGCCGCGCTCAACTCGTCGATCGCCCGGTCCCGGCCCTGATCGACAAACGACAGGTGACTCAGACCACGCCGGGTGCCCGCCAGCAACACATCCCCGAAAGGGCTTGCCGAAAATCCATAGTCGAGAGTCAGACCTGCACCGCCGTCCTTGTACTCGCCGGGAGTCATCGCCTCGATGGTGACAAACAGATCATGCAGGCGCCCCGGTCCCGACAGACCGGCATTCAGCGATGCAGACAGGATACTGGCGTGCTGGTCGAGGTTTTTCTTGGCGACGCGCAACGACAAATACTGCACCAACTGCTTCGGCGTAACCCCGGCCCAGCTTTTGAAGAGACGGTTAAAATGCCAGCTGCTCAGACCGACATGTTTCGCGATGTCTTCTAGACGCGGCTGATCTTGGTAATGTTCCAGGATAAATCCGATCGCAGCAGCGATGCGCTGGTGGTTTCTTGAGTCAAGGTTCGTCGCCTGCTGATTCATGGCCCTACTTTAGCGTCAGAAACAAATATCGCCCACCCGAAATTTGCTGTTTCGGCAGCAAAAAATCTTGACTATTACTCACTTCATAGTATAGTACACCTCATAATGCTATCTGATTCAGAGATGCCCGATAAGCAACACGAGACGACGGACCTTTTCCTGCGCAAGTTCCAGAAAGAGCTGAACGCCGGGACCCTCTCGCTGGTGCTCTTGGGTGTACTGGATCGGGCGAAAGAAGAGCTTTACGGGTACCAGATTGCCAAGCTGCTGGAGAAAGCCGGCGGCGGTAGAACGATGTTCAAGCAAGGCGCCTTGTACCCGGTACTGAGAGGAATGAGCGCCAATGGCTTGCTATCGAGCAGGGTCGAACCATCCACTACCGGCCCGCCACGGCGTTATTACCAGATTACCGGCAATGGTCGCCTGATTTTGACGAAATGGTGGGATGCCTGGCAGGCAACCCGGGATTTTGTAGACGCATTGATGAACGCAAAGGATGAGAAATGAACACGCCAGCCCCCCGATCGATAGCCGCCTACCTGGAGCAATTGCGACAAGCCCTGCCCGGCCAGGATGCC
>BFAU01000070.1 GCA_008975185.1 bacterium MnTg04
CTTCGGCGCCGGCAAGGGTGAAACGGTGCGGTAAGAGCGCACCGCGCGGGTGGCAACATTCCGCGGCACGGTAAACCCCACCTGGAGCAAGACCAAATAGGGGAACAGGCTTTTTGCCACGCGCGGCCCGCGCGGGTTCCCGGGTAGGTTGCTCGAGGTCTGCGGCGACGCAGATCCCAGATGAATGGTTGTCCAAGACAGAACCCGGCTTATCGGCCGGCTCCCCGCTATTTTTTTGCAATCATCAGAAAATCTGCAGGCCTGCAAGAAAAGCGTCAAAAAGCGTAGATTTAGCCTGAAATAGCATTCGCAAGTTACTGATTTTTGGCCTGTCTAGGCGCCGCCCCGTGCATGAACTGTCGCTCCTAAGTTACTGTCTTAACTAAAAAAACATGACTTTTCACTGTTGACAGCCAATCGATGCGCTCCCTATAGTGTCGCAGAGTGGGGAAAAGTGGGAAATCTAGGGATTTCCAGACACGGCAACAGGGATTTCAGATGTTTCGAGGGGCAAACAAAGTCACGGTCGACAGCAAGGGGCGCCTCGCTATCCCGACCCGCTATCGAGAGCGGATCGGCCAACGCAGCGATGGCCAACTGGTGATCACCGTAGACCGGCAATGCCTGCTGATTTACCCGTTGCCGGACTGGGAAGAAATCGAAAGAAAACTGATTCGCCTGCCCAGTCTTCATCCGCAAGCTCGCCGTCTTCAGCAATTCATGGTCGGTTATGCCAGCGACGTGACGCTGGATTCACATGGCCGTGTTCTTTTGGCCAAAGAACTCCGGGAATTTGCCGCCATCGATCGGCAGGCGCTGCTGATCGGCCAGGGGAACAAATTCGAACTATGGGATGAAGCGCGCTGGAGCGAGCGGATCGATGAATGGTTGAAGGATGACCAGACCGGTGAATCCGGTTTGCCGCCTGAACTCGAATCGCTGTCGTTGTAACGGCCTGTGACAAAAATGAATTTGCACAAACCGGTGCTTCTGGACGAAGCGCTGGAGGGGCTGGCAATAAAGCCATCCGGGACTTACCTGGATTGTACTTTTGGCCGGGGCGGGCATAGCGCAGCCATCCTCGGGGATTTGGATAAAAAAGGTCGCCTGATCGCCATCGACCGGGATCCGGAAGCGGTGGCGGAAGCTCAGTCCGGCCTGGGGCGTGATTCCCGGTTCAGCATTTGCCGGGGAAGATTCGGGGAGATAAGCGACATTGTCCGGCGGCATGGCATGACTGGTTTGGTGGATGGAGTCCTGATGGACCTGGGCGTTTCGTCGCCGCAGCTTGACGACCCGGCGCGCGGGTTCAGTTTCAGCATGGATGGCCCGCTGGATATGCGGATGTCGCCCGATGAAGGGATTAGCGCCGCGGACTGGCTCGAGCGGGCGGAAGCACGGGAAATTAGCCGAGTGTTGTTTCGTTACGGTGAAGAGCGGCAGGCGAAACGCATCGCCCGCGCAATCGTCGCAGCTCGTCTGGACGCGCCGATACGGACGACCGGCCGCCTGGCGGCAATCATCGAGCCGTTGGTGCCGGCGCACAAACGCAAGCGTCATCCGGCGACAAAAACGTTTCAGGCGATCCGGATTTTTATAAACAAGGAGTTGCAGGAACTCGAAAAGTGCCTCACGCAGAGCATCGATTTGCTGGCCAGGGACGGCCGGCTTTGCGTGATCAGTTTCCATTCGCTGGAGGACCGCATCGTCAAGCGGTTCATGCGGGACCAATCCAGGCCCGATCCGGTTTTTGCCGGCCTGCCGGATATCCCGTCACGGGCGCAGCCAAAATTGGCGCGGGTTGGCAAGCCGATCAAGGCGCAGCCGGAAGAAGTGGCGGATAACCCCAGGGCGAGGAGCGCGGTGTTGCGCATCGCGGTGAGGCTGTGATGCCGGCCGACCGCAGGTTCGACTCCCTGATGCTGTTCGTTCTGTGGCTGGCCATCGGTATCTCGGCCATTGTCGCCGTATATGCGCGGCACGAATCCAGGTCGTTGTTTTCGGAACTGCAAAAACAGGAAGCCGCACGCGACCTGCTTAATATCGATTGGGGACGGTTGCAACTCGAACAAAGCACCTGGGCCACACATGCGCGAATCGAGCGCATGGCGCGCGAGGAACTGGGCATGGTGGTGCCGGGCGCGGAACAGTTGCTGGTGGTCAAGCCATGAAGCGCAACAGCAAGCAGGTATTGTATCGGCAGTTCCGCTGGCGTGCCTGGCTGGTCATGACCGTGTTCGCGCTGGTGTCGCTGGTGATTGTCGGTCGCGCCCTGCAATTGCAGGTGTTGGACAAAGAATTCCTTGAGCGGCAGGCGGATGCTCGCCATCTCAGGGTTATCGCGCTGAGTGCGCATCGTGGGGCCATTCTCGATCGTAACGGTGAAACCCTGGCGGCGAGCACGCCGGTGGATTCGGTCTGGGCGGATCCGCCCGCCCTGGCGCGCTCCAGCGAGCGCATCGGCGAACTGGCAAAAATACTCGAGCGCAGCCCGGAAAATCTTTTGCGCCAGATCACCAGCAACCTGGAGCGCGAGTTTGTTTTTCTGCGCCGCCACCTGTCGCCGGACCGGGCAGCCGCCGTCATGAACCTGGAAATCCCCGGGGTCTATTTGCAACGTGAATATCGCCGCTATTATCCGGCCGGAGAAGTGACCGGGCATGTGCTCGGTTTCACCGACATTGACGACCGCGGTCAGGAGGGCCTGGAGCTGGCGTACGACCAGTGGCTGGTCGGCGAACCGGGCGCCAAACGAGTCATCAAGGACCGGTTGGGGCGCGTGATCGGCGATGTCGAGAGCATTCGTCCGGCGCGACCGGGCAAAGACCTGGTCATTAGTATCGATCTGCGCGTCCAGTACCTGGCCTATCGCGAACTGAAAGCGGCAGTCCAGCGTCACCAGGCGAGATCGGGATCTGTGGTCGTCCTGGACATCACCAGCGGCGAAGTCCTCGCCATGGTGAATCAGCCCGGTTATAACCCGAACGACCGCTCGCAGTTTTCTGCTTCGCGTTACCGCAACCGGGCGGTAACCGATATTTTCGAACCTGGGTCCAGCTTCAAACCCCTGGTTATTGCGGCGGCGCTGGAAAGCGGGCAGTACACGCCGCACTCACGGATCGATACGTCGCCCGGTTATGTCACGGTACCCGGCAAGACCATCGAGGACTCGAGGAATCTTGGGGTCATTCCGATCGGGACCATCCTCGCGAAATCTAGCAACGTGGGCGCGGCCAAGGTGGCCTTGTCGCTGGACGCCGAGTACTTGTTCGGGATCCTCAGCCGCTTTGGCATCGGCCGGCTCACCACCAGCGGTTTTCCCGGTGAATCGGCAGGCTTGTTGAACGATTACAGCCACTGGCGCGAGATAGGCCAGGCGACGCTGGCCTATGGATACGGCTTGTCGCTGACGCCGCTGCAGCTGGCGCAGGCATACGCAGTTTTGGCGGCAGACGGGATTCGGCGGCCGGTGTCCTTGTTGCGAACCGATCGGCCCGAAGCCGGTGAACGCGTGCTTGCAGCGGAGACCGCGATCGCCGTGGTCGATATGCTGGAGCGGGTGGTCAGTGCCGGCGGTACCGGCAGGAAAGCGGCCGTGCCCGGTTACCGGGTCGCGGGCAAGACCGGCACCTCATGGAAATTCCAGGCGGGCGGGTATTCGACCGACCGTCATATCGCAGTGTTCGCCGGGCTTGCGCCGGCCACCGATCCGCGGCTGGTTATCGTCGTCCTGATCGACGAGCCCGGCGGTGAAAAATACTATGGCGGCGATGTGGCCGCACCGGTTTTTTCCGCGGTCATGTCCGGTGCGCTGCGCTATTTGGCCGTACCGCCTGATGCGCTGACGCCATACCGGTCGGAATCGGGCGCGATCATACAGGCTCGCGTGCAACCCGCTGCCGCGGCGGCGAGAGCCCGATGATGGCGGCGCCCGCAAAAACCGGAATCTCACTGGCCCGGTTGCTTGGCATCCCGGAGGACAGGCTGGCAGCCAACCCGGTGATCGCCGATATCATGCTGGACAGCCGCGAGGTGGTCGCGGGGAGTCTGTTCCTGGCCTGTGGCGGCACCCATTCTCATGGTCTGGATTATCTCGAGCAGGCGCTTGCGCGAGGTGCGGTCGCCGTTGCCTGGGAATCCTCGATCGGTATCAGGCCGCCATCGGTCGACACCAGCGTGCCATTGCTGGAGGTGCCCCATTTGAGGCGCCGCCTGGGGCGTATGGCGGAGCTGTTTTTCGATGCTCCATCGAAGAAAATGGAGGTCACCGGCATTACCGGGACCAACGGCAAGACCACTTGCGCGTGGTTGCTGGCTGGCGCGCTGGATGCCTGCGGGCAGTCCGCCGGTATCATCGGCACATTGGGGCACGGTTTTCCGGTGGCCCTGTCGGCGGGAGAGCTGACCACGCCGGACTGCATCGCTGTGCACCGGCGGCTGGCTGAACTGCGCGAACTCGGAGCCGCTCATGTGGCGATGGAAGTGTCCTCGCACGCGCTGGATCAGGGTCGCGTCGACGGCGTACATTTCAGCGCCGCGCTGTTTACCAATCTCAGTCGCGATCATCTGGATTACCACGGCGACTTCGCCAGTTACGGGGCTGCCAAGGCCAGGCTGTTCCTGAACCCGGAGCTGGATCGCGCCGTCATCAATGTAGACGACGCCTACGCCGAAACCATCATTGACCAATTGCAACAGCGGATCAGATTGCTGCGCGTTGGACGGAATGCGGATGCACACGCGCGTGGCGAATTTCTTCGTCTCGAGCAAGTCAGGGAAACGACCGGCGGGCTGGAACTGGATTTTAGCAGCAGCTGGGGCGAAATGAGCTTGAGCAGCGGTCTGCTTTGCGATTTCAATGCCGGCAACCTGGCGCTGGTCCTGGCGGCCCTGCTCGCCGACAGGGTTGCGGCGGATGATGCCGTCCAGGCGTTGGCCGGGGTGGCTGCGCCGCCGGGGCGCATGGAGGTAGTCAGCGGAAGCGATCGATGGCCGACTGCGATTGTCGACTATTCGCATACCCCGGACGCGCTGGAGAAAGCGTTGTCCGCGTTGCGCCGGCACGCGACGGGACAACTCTGGTGCGTGTTCGGTTGCGGCGGTGAGCGCGACCGGGGGAAGCGGGCCTTGATGGGTGGTATTGCCGCCAGGTTTGCGGACCAGGTAATCGTCACCAGCGACAATCCCCGGGGCGAAGATCCGCTTGCCATCATCGCCGACATCAAGGCGGGTACCGCCGACGCCGACGCCGGCCACGTGGCCGCGATCGCGGATCGCCGCGAGGCCATTGCCACGGCATTGGAACAGGCCGGACCGGATGACATCGTGCTGGTTGCAGGCAAGGGCCACGAGACCTGTCAGGAAATTGCCGGTCAGAAGCTGCCGTTTTCAGATATTGAGGAAATTCTCCAGGTGCTGGAGGAGACCCGATGATTGGCGGAAGCTTGCAAGGAATCAGCGCACAACTCGCCGGCCAGTTGCATGGCAACGACGCGAAATTTGCGGGCGTATCTATCGACAGCCGCAAACTGTCCGCCGGCGAGCTGTTCGTCGCAATCAAAGGCGAGCGTTTCGACGGTCACGATTTCGTACTGGCAGCCGCTGGCACGGGGGCGGCTGGCGCGCTCGTTCATCAGTTACAGGAGGCCGCCGTGCCACAGGTCTGCGTCGGCGATACGCGGCTGGCGCTGGGGCGGCTGGCGGCAGCATGGCGGCAGGAATTCGACATTCCGGTGATCGCCGTAACCGGCAGCAACGGCAAGACCACGGTCAAGGAAATGCTGGCGTCGATCATGGGGCGGCGTGGACCGGTACTCAGTACGCGCGGAAACCTGAATAACGATATCGGCTTGCCGCTGACTTTGTTGGGGCTGGCCCAGGAGCATCGCTTCGCGGTAGTCGAGATGGCTGCGAACCATCCTGGTGAAATAGCCGGGCTGACGGCGCTTGCCTGCCCGACTGTTGGTCTGGTCACCAACGCCGGCAGTGCGCACCTCGAAGGTTTTGGCAGCCCGGCAGGGATCGCCCGGGCGAAAGGCGAGTTGTTCGACGGGTTGCCTGCCGATGGCACTGCGGTCATCAACACCGATCAGGAATACGCCGGGCTCTGGAAGGCGTTGGCCGGTACCCGTGAGATCATCAGTTTTGGACTGGGCAGGGACGCCCGGTTCACCGCCAGCGAGGTGTCCCAGGGCGTCCGCAAGGGACGACCGTGGCTCAGTTTTTCCATGGCCACGCCGCTCGGCAGTTTTGCGCTTGAATTGAACTTCGCCGGTGCGCATAACGTGATGAATGCACTGGCCGCGGCGGCCGCGGCATCCGCGGCGGGCGCAGGTATCGATGATATTCGCGATGGTCTGCAGGCTGCCCGGCAAATGGGCGGACGCCTGCAATTGCTCGGTCGAAAAGGCGGCGGGTGGCTGATCGACGATACCTATAACGCCAACCCGGTATCGGCCCGGGCTGCCATGGAATTCGCGGCCAGCCTCGATGGGCGGCACTGGCTGATCCTTGGAGATATGGGCGAACTCGGGCCGGATTCCGAGCTCATGCATCACGAGCTGGGGCTGGCCGCCGGTGAACTCGGCTTCGATCGGATTTACAGCTGCGGTGAGTTGGCGGCCAGGGCGGCGGCAGCTTTCCCGGGCGAGAGCCGGTGCTTCGATGGGCTTGACGCATTGATCGATGCACTAAGAAAGGATTTGCCGGTCGTGCCGGAAAATGGCGGCGGCGAACAGGTTATTCCGTTGCTCAAGGCATCGAGGAGCATGCGTTTTGACAAGGTCGTCGATGCGCTTTGCAAGAACGCAACGGGAAGCGGCGACGCTCAGGGGGATTAAAAGGTGCTGCTGTATTTAACGGATTATCTCAGCCAGCTTCATTCGGGCTTCAATGTGTTCGGTTACCTGACCTTGCGGGCGATTCTCAGTGCGTTGACCGCGCTTAGCATTTCTCTGCTGGTGGGCCCTTTGATGATCCGCCACCTGAGTATTCGCCAAATCGGTCAGCAGGTTCGCGAGATCGGCCCGGAAACCCACTTGCTCAAGGCAGGCACGCCGACCATGGGTGGCGCCCTGATTCTGATCGCGATCGTGCTGAGTACGCTGTTGTGGTCCAGGCTCGATAATTATTATGTCTGGGTCGTACTCGGGGTGACGCTGGCATTCGGCACCATCGGTTTCGTCGATGACTACCGTAAATTAATTTTGAAAGACTCGCAGGGCCTGTCGGTGAGGACGAAATTGTTCTGGCAGTCGTTGGCCGCGATCTCGGCCGCGCTGGTCCTTTATTACAACGCGCAGGACCCGGCCATCGAGCATGCTTTGCTAATCCCCTTTTTCAAGGATTGGCTCATTCCGCTGGGCGGCTTTTACCTGGTGTTCACCTATTTCGTCATCGTCGGCACCAGCAACGCGGTCAATCTCACCGATGGCCTGGATGGCCTGGCGATCATGCCTTGCGTGCTGGTTTGCGGTGCGCTGGGAATTTTCGCTTATGCATCGGGCAATATCGTCATCGCCGAGTACCTCGGTATCCCGTACATCGCCGGTTCGGGCGAAATGATGGTGTTCTGTGCCTCGCTGGCCGGCGCCGGGCTGGGCTTCCTTTGGTTCAACACTTATCCGGCACAGGTTTTTATGGGCGATATCGGTGCGCTTGCGCTGGGCGCCGCCATCGGTGTTGTTGCCGTCATTGTGCGCCAGGAATTGATCCTGCTGGTGATGGGCGGCGTGTTCGTGATCGAAACGGTCTCGGTCATGTTG
>BFAU01000071.1 GCA_008975185.1 bacterium MnTg04
CGTTGCGTCTCAACACGATGGTGCCGCTGGCGCTGGCACAGATGGATCGCGGCAGGCGGCCGCAAGTCTGGCATCAGGCCGGCGCCATGACCCTGGAACGGGCAAAGGCCGCGTACCGGCAGCATGACGTCGATGCGCGCGTGGAACCGTTTATCGAGCAAATGGCCGACGCCTATGGCTGGGCGGACCTGGTGGTTTGCCGTGCCGGTGCACTGACCATATTCGAGCTGGCGGCCGCCGGGTTGGCAGCGGTGCTGGTGCCGTTCCCGTCAGCCGTCGACGATCACCAGAATCTCAATGCCAAATGGCTGGTTCGCGCGGGGGCCGCGGTGCTGCTGCCCGAAACAGACCTGTCGGCGGATTCGCTGGCCGCCCTGATATTGAGATTTGTCGGCGACCGGCAGAGCCTGCTTGAGATGGCCGGCCGGGCCAGGGCGCTGGCAGCCCCCGGCGCCTGTGGCAAGGTCGTGCGGGCGTGCCTCGGCGCGATAGCCGATGGGCCGGGTTATTTCCCGCATCGGCGGAAGGGGACGTCATGAACACCCGGATGCGGCGGATCAACCGGATTCACTTTGTCGGCATCGGCGGCGTCGGTATGGGCGGGATCGCCGAGGTGTTGATCAACCTGGGATACCAGGTTCAAGGCTCGGACATACGCCACGGCCGGGTCACCCAACGGCTCGAATCGCTCGGCGCGAGTATTGCGATCGGTCACGCGGCTGAAAATATCGGTGCCGCGGATGTGATCGTCGTATCCAGTGCGGTCAGTGCAGGCAACCCCGAGATCGTAGCGGCCAGGCAGCGGCGCCTGCCGGTCGTACAGCGTGCGGAAATGCTGGCTGAGTTGATGCGTTTCCGCTATGCGATCGCGGTTGCCGGCACCCATGGCAAGACCACGACGACCAGCCTGATCGCGTCGGTGCTGGCCGAAGGCGGCGAGGATCCGACCTTCGTCGTCGGTGGATTGCTCAAGAGCGCTGGCACCAATGCCCGCCTGGGTACCGGCCGCTACCTGGTTGCCGAGGCGGATGAGAGCGATGCCTCTTTTATGCATCTGCAACCGATGCTCGCGGTGCTTACCAATATAGACGCCGACCACCTGGAATCCTATGGCGGCGATTTCTCCAGGCTGCGGCAGAGCTTTATCGAATTTATCCATAACCTGCCTTTTTACGGGCTCGCCGTACTCTGCCTGGACGACGAGGGCGTTGCCGATGTACTCGATGAGATCGCACGACCGGTGACGACTTATGGCCTGAGCGCGGCTGCCGATGTGCGGGCGGAGAATGTCCGGCAACAGGGTGCGGTTTGCAGTTTCACTGCGCTTCGGCCGGACCGGGAGCCGCTGGCGATTACCCTGAACCTTCCGGGTGTGCATAACGTCAGAAACGCACTGGCTGCGATCAGCGTGGCCCATGAACTCGATATCGCCGACGATGCCGTAGCCCGGGCATTGCGGGAATTCGCCGGCATCGACCGGCGCTTCCAGGTCCAGGAAATACAGCTGGGCGGCCGCCGGGTTCTGCTGATCGACGACTACGGCCACCATCCGACTGAAATCAGCGCAGTACTGGAATCTATCCGCAATGGCTGGCCGGGCCGGCGCCTCGTGCTCGCCTACCAGCCACACCGGTATACCCGGACCCGGGATTTGTTCGCCCGGTTTGCCGAAGTCTTGTCCGGCCCCGACGTACTGCTGTTGTGCCCGGTTTATCCCGCCGGCGAAGAGCCGATAGCGGGCGCCGACAGCGAGGCGCTGGCCGAAGCCATACGCTCACGCGGAGAGCTTGAGCCGATCGTGTTGGGCGGACTCGATGACTTGCCCGGGATGCTGGTAAAAATCGTCGCCGACGATGACATTCTTGCACTGCTGGGCGCGGGCGATATCGGCACGCTTGCCGCAGACCTGCAAATGCAGTCGCACTGCGATCTGTCGACCGTGGAAACCGGATCATGAATGCGCTGGCCGGCATCTCGATCCGCGGCCGGGTACGGTACGACGAACCGATGAGCCGGCATACTTCCTGGCGTGTGGGCGGCCCCGCCGATATTTATTTTCAACCGGCCGATGTGCAGGACCTGGCCGGTTTTCTGGCCGGGCTGGACGGCGGCACCGAAATTCACTGGCTCGGCCTCGGTAGCAATTTGCTGGTTCGCGATGGCGGGTTGCGCGGGGTCGTAATCGCGACTCACCCCGGTCTGTCAAACCTGCAGCGGCTCGAGGACGGGCTGGTGGTGCGGGCCGAGGCCGGTGTTGCCTGCGCCAAGCTGGCCAGGCAATGCGCCCGCTGGAAACTCGGGCCGGCCGAATTCTTCGCCGGGATACCGGGCACCGTTGGCGGGGCGCTGGCGATGAACGCCGGGGCCTTCGATGGCGAGACCTGGCAACGGGTTGCCGCGGTCGAAACGGTCGACCGGGCCGGCCGGATTCGGACTCGGCAACGGCTTGAATTCGAGGTTTCCTACCGCGAAGTCGAAATGCCTGCCGTTGAATGGTTTGTCGCCGGCTTGTTCGATTTCGAGGAACAGGCGGATGCCAGCGTAGCCGGAATTCGCAGATTGCTGGCGCGGCGCAAGGAGAGTCAGCCGATCGGCCTGCCCAGCTGCGGCTCGGTTTTCCGCAACCCGCCGGACGACCATGCGGCCCGTCTGATCGAAGCCTGCGGGATGAAGGGCTTGCGCCTCGGCGGCGCGGAGGTTTCCGGCAAGCACGCCAATTTCATCATCAACAGCGGCGATGCGACCGCGGCGGATGTCGAACGGCTGATCAAGAAAATACAGGACCAGGTGCGCGAGGAGCAGGGCGTGGAGCTGGTGGCCGAGGTCAGGATTGTGGGAGAGACTCTTGCAGACTGAATCGCGTACAACGATCGGCGATGCAGACGCCTTTGGCCGCGTCGCCGTGGTCTACGGCGGACTCTCGCCCGAACGGGAAATTTCCTTGTTGACCGGTGAGGCCGTGCTCGCAGCGTTGCAGGACAAAGGCGTGGACGCTCACGGCGTCGATGCCGGCATCGATTTGCTCGAGGTGCTGGGGATCGGCCGTTTCGACCGGGTCTGGATCGCGTTGCACGGCCGCGGTGGTGAAGACGGCAGTCTGCAAGGCGCGCTGGAGCTTATGGGACTGTCCTATACCGGCAGCGGCGTACAAGGATCGGCGCTGGCAATGGACAAGTACCGCAGCAAGCTGCTGATGATCGGTTGCGGTTTGCCGACGCCGGCGTTTCGAGTGTTGGCCGGCGCGGCCGATCTGGATGGCCTTGCGGACGAACTCGGTTTTCCGCTGGCGATCAAGCCGGTCTGCGAGGGCTCCAGCCTGGGGATGGCCAAGGTCACCGATGCCGCGGATCTGGAGGCGGCATACGAGTTGGCTTGCCGGCACGACGATTGCGTCATCGCGGAGCTTTGGCTGGATGGCGGCGAGTACACGACCGGCATATTGCAAGGTGAAGCCCTGCCGATCATTCGCATCGAGACACCCCGCAGTTATTACGATTACGAGGCCAAGTACTTTAGCGACAGCACCCGTTATCACTGCCCGGCGGGCCTGTCCGCCGAGCAGGAACTTCGTTTCCGCAAGATGTCCCTGCAGGTCTTTGCCGATATCGGCGCCGAAGGATGGGGGCGCGTCGATTTCGTTCTCGATGACCGAGGCGAACCGCAGATTCTGGAAATCAACACCGTGCCGGGAATGACCAGCCACAGTCTCGTGCCGATGGCGGCGGCGCAGCAGGGAATCGATTTTGCCGAGTTGTGCTGGCGCATCCTCGAAACCAGCTTCATCGCCCGCCAGCCGGCAGGGGGTGGCCATGCATAACAGGCGCAATCGCAAACGACCACAGCAGGAAGCGCTGATCGACTGGGTTGCGATCAGGCGGTTTGCGCTGGCGGGCGGGACCTTGCTGGCGATCACCGCCTCGGTAATCTTCGTGTTCTTGTTGCTGGACCGGCCGGTCGCAACCATCCAGGTGGATGGTCCGTTCGCGAGAGTCAATGCGAGCCAGATCGAGGCCGAGGTTCTCGCCAACCTGCACGGCGGCTTCATATCGCTGGACCTCGATAGTCTGTCAGCGACGATCAGGCGATTGCCATGGGTGGACCGGGTTCGCATCAGGCGGCAATGGCCGAACGGTTTGCACATTACGCTGCTCGAGCAACGCCCGGCGGCTCGCTGGGGCGAATCGGGTCTGCTCAATGTCCGCGGCGAGTTGTTTATAGCTGACAGCCGTCATGTGCCGGCTGGCCTGCCCTTTCTGGCCGGACCGCCAGGAACGGAAGCTGAAGTCGTGGATCGTTTTCTCGCGGCCCGGTCATATTTATTGCCGCATGGACTGGATGTCGTGGGGCTGGTGCGCGACCCGCGCGGCGCCTGGGACATGACGCTCAGTAATGGTGTCGTCATCAGGTTGGGGCGGCACCGGGTCGACCAGCGGATCAGGCGCTACGGCGACCTGGTGCTGGAGATTGTTGGCGCGGATCCGGGAAGCGTTGAATACGTCGATATGCGCTACAGCAACGGGTTCGCTATCGGCTGGCGTAAACAGGATGAGGCGGCTGTTGCCGCCCGGTTAACCGCACACAGCGGCTAAGGAAAAAGAATGTCGAGAAAAGGTGACAGAAATCTGATTGTAGGACTGGATATCGGCACCTCGAAGGTGGTCGCAATCGTCGGCGAAATTACCGACGAAGGCGGTGTTGAGGTGATCGGGATTGGCAGCCAGCCGTCCCGCGGGCTGAAAAAGGGTGTGGTCGTGAACATCGAGTCCACGGTCCAGTCGATCCAGCGTGCGGTGGAAGAGGCCGAGCTGATGGCCGGTTGCGAAATCCACACCGTCCATGCGGGAATCGCCGGCAGCCATATCCGCAGTCTGAATTCCCACGGTATCGTCGCCATACGCGACAAGGAAGTGACCCGCAGCGATGTCGAGCGCGTGATCGAAGCTGCGCAGGCCGTCGCGATACCGGCGGACCAGAGAACGATTCACGTTTTGCCGCAGGAATTCATCATCGATCACCAGGAAGGCATACGCGAACCGATCGGCATGTCGGGGGTCAGGCTCGAGGCCAAGGTTCACATGGTGACCGGCGCCGTCAGCGCGGCGCAAAATATCATCAAGTGCGTGCAGCGTTGCGGACTGCAGGTCGAAGATGTGGTTCTCGAGCAGCTGGCATCGAGTTACGCGGTACTGACCCAGGACGAAAAAGAGCTGGGCGCCTGCCTCGTGGATATCGGTGGCGGCACCACCGACATTGCGGTTTTCAGCGGCGGCGCGATTCGCCATACGGCGGTGATCCCCATTGCCGGAGACCAGGCGACGAACGATATAGCGATCTCCCTGCGCACGCCCACCCAGTATGCGGAGGAGCTCAAGATCCGCTACGCCTGTGCCCTGTCGCAACTGGCCAACCCGGACGAAACGATCGAAGTGCCCAGCGTGGGCGATCGGCCGCCGAGGAGACTGGCGCGGCAGACGCTGGCCGAAGTCATCGAGCCGCGCTACGAGGAATTATTCATGCTGGTCCAGGACGAATTGCGGCGCAGCGGCTTCGAGGAGCTGGTCGCCGGCGGCATCGTCCTGACTGGCGGCAGCTCGAAAATGGAAGGTGCGATCGAACTCGCCGAAGAAGTGTTTCACATGCCGGTGCGCCTCGGCATACCGCAATTCGTTCAAGGATTATCGGATGTGGTTCGTAATCCGATTTATGCCACCGGCGTGGGCCTGTTGCTATACGCGCAGGAGGCGCTCGCCGACAAGGCGGCTTCTTCGCCGCTCGGTGGCGGTCTTGCGGATGTCTGGGAGCGCATGAAGACATGGTTCCAGGGAAATTTCTAGATGATATTTTTTGTGTTGAGTGCTTATGCTAAGGAGGGGAGTGATGTTTGAGTTAATGGATTCGTACAGCCAAACCGCTGTTATCAAGGTCATCGGAGTCGGTGGCGGGGGTGGCAATGCGGTCATGCACATGGTCGCGGCCGGTATCGACGGCGTGGACTTTATATGTGCCAATACCGACGCGCAGGCGTTGAAAAGCTCGAAGGTGAAAACGTCGTTGCAGATTGGTTGCAACATCACCAAGGGTCTCGGTGCGGGCGCTAATCCGGAAGTCGGCCGGCAGGCCGCGATGGAGGACCGTGACCGCATCCATGAAGTGATCGAAGGCAGTGACATGCTGTTTATCACCGCCGGCATGGGTGGCGGAACCGGTACCGGCGCTGCGCCCGTGGTCGCCCAGACCGCCAAGGAAATGGGAATTCTGACCGTCGCCGTGGTGACCAGGCCATTCGAAATGGAAGGCGTGAAGCGGCGCGCGGTTGCCGATCAGGGTATCAACGAGCTCAGCCGCTATGTCGATTCGCTGATCACTATTCCCAACGAAAAGTTGCTGTCCGTACTTGGCAGTGAAACGACGTTGCTGGATGCATTCAGAGCAGCCAACGATGTATTGCAGGGAGCGGTCCAGGGAATCGCCGAACTGATCACGCGACCCGGCCTGATCAACGTCGATTTCGCGGATGTCAGGACGGTGATGTCTGAAATGGGTATGGCGATGATGGGTTCGGGATCGGCCTCCGGTCCTGACCGCGCCAGGGAAGCGGCTGAGGCCGCCGCATCCAGCCCGTTGCTCGAGGATGTCAACCTTGCCGGAGCAAACGGTATCCTGGTCAACGTCACCGCGGGCGAAAACCTGTCGATCGGCGAATTCCAGGAAGTCGGCAATACGGTGAAGGAGTATGCCTCGGAAAATGCGACAGTCGTGATCGGCACGGTGATCGATCCGAAAATGAAGGACAGCATCCGGGTCACGGTCGTTGCGACCGGGCTGGGTGAAACCGCCCAGGCAGCGCGGCCGCAAATGGAGGTCGTCAAGAAAGCCGCGAACGGCGATCCCAATTACTCGTACCTGGAAACACCGACTGCCGCACGGCGCAACAAGATGTATGAATCCGGCAGCCGGGCGATGCTCAGCGAAGAGGTGCTGGATATACCGGCGTTCCTGCGTCGACAGGCCGACTAGAAAGCGCCGGCGTTGCTGGCGGCGTGAGCCGCCGTCGCCAGCTGATGGCACGATTTCCGCGACTGTGTTACTTTTCGCGGTCTGGGAAATATGGCAGGATGATTCAGCTGGGTCCGGCAAACGGGTTGATGGACCGGCAGGGATATCAACGGGTCGGCGCGGGTGCGTATCTTGGCCGTTTTTTCCCGCCCAAACGACTGATTTAAAAGATTTATCTGGTAAGTTCATTGCGGCAAAGAACGCTCAAAAATTCGATACGGGCAACCGGTGTGGGTCTGCACACCGGCAAGAAAGTGTTTATGACGCTGCGTCCGGCCGCGGCAAACACCGGTGTGGTGTTTCGCCGGGTCGATCTGGACCCGGTCGTCAATATTCCCGCCCGGGCCGAATATGTCGGCGATACGATGCTGGGTACGACCCTGGTCAGGGGAGATGCCCGCGTCGGGACCGTGGAGCACCTGTTGTCAGCATTTGCAGGTCTGGGCATCGACAATGCGATCGTCGACGTCAGCGCACCCGAAGTACCGATCATGGATGGCAGCGCCGGGCCATTTGTGTTCCTGATTCAATCGGCGGGCATCCAGGAACAAGAAAGCGCGAAGAAGCTCATTCGTATCAAGCGCCCGGTGCGTGTGGTAGAGGGCGATAAATGGGCGCAGATCGTTCCGTTTGAAGGTTTCAAGGTCAAATTCCGGATCGAGTTCGACCATCCGGTTTTCAAGAGCCATGTGCAGGAATCGGCAATCGATTTTTCTACCTCTTCCTTCCTCAAGGAAGTAAGCCGCGCCAGGACATTTGGTTTTATGCGCGATATTGAAGCTTTACGTGCCAGGAAACTGACTTTGGGCGGCAGCATGAGCAATGCAATCGTGCTGGACGATTTCCGGGTGCTGAACGAAGACGGCCTGCGTTGCGAGGATGAGTTCGTCAAGCATAAAATTCTTGACGTAATCGGCGATCTTTATCTGCTTGGCCATAGCCTGATTGGCGAGTTCAGCGGGTACAAGTCAGGACACGCACTAAACAATGCATTACTCAGAGCGTTAATTGCCGATCAGGAGTCATGGGAGGAAGTGACTTTTGAGGATGCTGCGGAATCGCCGATTTCCTATGCAGCGCCGGTGATGGCGATCTAGCCCGGATTATTCATGAATGCGCTCGCGCCCTTGCTTGATCCTTGTCCGCACACGGGATTTTCCTCCCTCGGAAATACACACGGATATTCCGCTCGGTCAGAAAATCCCGTGTGCGAACAATGCTCTGCGCAATCATCGCGACGATTCATGAATAAGCCGGGCTATACGGAGCCAGAAAGAGAATTACTCGCTGGTGGCCGCACTTTAATAATGATTTTATTGATTGCCAGACCTGTTTTTGTTTTCAGGCCCTGGCGGACGGTAGACTCGAGATAACGAAAACGACTGGCCCAGGCCGCAGATTCAGTTAGCAAAGTCAGACTCTGGTCTTCCTGCAGCGAGACGCCGTGTAAATGTGCGCGGTGGTCCGGCGGAAGAAGTTCTGCGACCGATTTGCTCAAGGCAGCCATTAGGCTGGCGTGGTGGATTATCCGGGAGAGCCCGCCGCTATTGTCTCGCAGGATCTTGTCCAGCGATCGGAATGAGGGTTTTTCCATAATGAGGACCAGGTCACAAAATTTGGGTTAATGGCTTGTTTTGCTTGAATTTTCTCGGCATATTGGTGGAACTGAAAAGAGCAAACCCACCGAAAGGCGGGGACGCAAAACCACCGATCTACGGGAATACCTAGGATAGCGGGGTTGCCAGTGTGAGGATAGTTGAACACGACGGATTTGTACTGCCGGTTTCCTGCCGGTGGTCGATGCTTGTCCGCCAGACTATGTCCGCCTTGCAATCGAATCTGGAGCACCGGGGCGCGGCATGAATCTGATATTGGTCACTCGACGTCACGGCGTAGCGCGGCAGGTCAATCTGCGTCATCCGGTCAATTTGCTGGTAGTGGTACTGGGTTTTGGCCTGGTTCTAGCCGCGGCCTTTTCCCTGGGCCGGGTCAGCGGGCTGATCAGCGCCGGTGGTCCTGAGGAGCAACTCGCGGCCTGGCGGGCCGAACTGGATTCGCAAGAGCAATTGCTTGTAGAAACCCGCAAGCTGGGCCAGGAAAAGATTGATGCTCTTTCCGTAAAACTGGCGCAGATGAATGCCCAGGTGATCCGGCTGGAGGCCCTGGGCCGGCGACTGACGCAAATGGCGGACCTGGACGATGGCGAGTTCGATTTCGATTCCTCGCCTGCCCTGGGCGGCCCCGAACCAGAGGTGCCGGGCCGATCGGTCGCGATGCCGGATATGGAGTTTTTGCTGGATACGCTGGCCGTGCAGATCCAGGATCGCCACCGGCAACTCGACATACTGGAAGACTTGATGCTTAACCGCACCCTCAGCGACGAAGTTCATCCCGAGGGCCGGCCAGTCAACGCAGGCTGGATTTCATCCTATTACGGCCTGCGCACCGACCCGTTTACCGGCAAGGCTACCCGGCACAAAGGGGTGGATTTTGCCGGCAAGGAAGGGGCGGAGGTTATTGCCGTCGCATCCGGAGTGGTGACCTGGTCCGGCGATCGCTATGGCTATGGCGAGATGGTGGAAATCAATCACGGCAACGGATATTCTACTCGCTACGCCCACAATTCCAAAAACCTGGTCGCGGTCGGCGAGCAGGTCAGCAAGGGTCAGATCGTTTCCTTGATGGGCCGGACCGGCCGGGCGACCGGACCGAATCTCCACTTCGAAGTGGTGCTTGGCGGGAGAAAAGTCGACCCGCTGGAATACATCCGCGGCACACGTTGATTCTCCACGCCTGAAAAACCACCGCAACAAGCTACCTAAAGCCCCGGCTTATCCGTAAAATACCGCCCTTTGCTGCCCATACCTGTGGGTCGCGTAGCCGGATACGGGTCTTGAAACGGGGGTTTTTGCCTCTAGTTCGATCCGGGCGTGCCACGAGGAACATTGATGGAGAATTTCTTTAGCCGACTGTTTGGCAGCCGCAACCAGCGCCTGCTCAGGCGATATGCAAAAGACGTAGCCAAAGCCGGGAAGTATGAAGCGGATCTCCAGGCCCTCAGTGACAGCGAACTGCGGGCCAGGACCGACCATCTGAAGGCCGCGGTGGCCGGTGGAAAAACGATGGAGGAGGTGCTCCCGGAGGCCTTTGCCGTTGTCCGTGAAGCATCGGTCAGGACCTTGGGCTTGCGCCATTTCGATGTGCAGTTGATCGGCGGCCTGGTCTTGCATGAAGGCAAAATTGCGGAAATGCGCACCGGCGAAGGCAAGACCCTCGTCGCTACCTTGCCCGCTTACCTGAACGCGCTCGGCGGCGACAGCGTCCAGATCGTCACCGTCAACGAATACCTGGCACAACGCGATGCGGACTGGATGAGGCCGATTTACGAATTCCTGGGCCTGACGGTCGGGGTCATCAAAGGCGGGATGAATCCCGTCGACAAGGCCGCGGCTTACGCCTGCGATGTTATTTATGGCACCAACAACGAATTTGGCTTCGACTATTTGCGGGACAACCTGGCGTTCCGGCTGGCCGACAAGGCACAGCGCGACCAGAGCTTTGCAATCGTCGACGAGGTCGACTCGATCCTCATCGACGAAGCGCGCACGCCGCTGATCATTTCCGGTCCCGCGGAAGGCAGCAGCGAGCTATACCAGCGCATCAATGCGCTGGTCCCGAAACTGGAACGCCAGGAAGCGGTGCAGGAGGGACCGTCGCCGCCCGAGACCGAAGCGCCGGGAGATTACAGTGTCGACGAGAAAAGCAAGCAGGCTCACCTGACCGAGGCGGGTCACCAGAAAGTAGAGAAAATGCTGGCCCAGGCCGGCCTGATCAAGGAAGGCGAAAGCCTGTATGACGTCGCCAACATTCGCCTGATGCACCATCTGACTGCCGCCTTGCGTGCCCACACATTGTTCCAGAGAGACGTGGACTACATCGTCAACCAGGGTGAGATCGTCATCGTCGACGAATTTACCGGCAGGACCATGCCGGGCCGCCGCTGGTCGGACGGGCTTCACCAGGCCGTAGAGGCAAAAGAGGGCGTAGCGATCAAGGAGGAGAATCAGACCGTCGCCTCGATCACCTTTCAGAACTATTTCAGGATGTACGACAAACTGGCCGGCATGACCGGAACGGCCGATACCGAAGCTTTTGAATTTCAACAGATTTATGGACTGGAAGTCGTGGTTGTCCCGACCCATATGCAGATGATCCGTGACGACGAGCCGGACCTGGTTTTTCTGGCCCGCGACGACAAGTTCGAGGCGATTATCGAGGATATCCAGGATTGCCAGGAGCGTTCGCAGCCGGTGCTGGTCGGTACCACGTCTATAGAAACGTCCGAATATTTATCGAGTATCCTGGAAAAGAAAAATATCGATCACCAGGTCCTGAACGCCAAGCATCACACTCGCGAGGCGGAAATGATTATCCAGGCGGGCCGGCCGGGGCGGGTTACGATCGCTACCAATATGGCCGGGCGCGGTACCGATATCGTGCTGGGCGGCAGCCTGATGGGTGAATTGCAGGCGCTGGGGGAGATCGACGAAGTGCAGAAGAAACAGCACACCGAGAACTGGCAAGCAAGGCACCAGACGGTTATCGATGCCGGGGGTCTGCGGATTATCGGAACCGAGCGCCACGAATCGCGGCGTATCGATAACCAGTTGCGCGGTCGCAGCGGACGCCAGGGGGATCCGGGATCCAGCCGTTTCTACCTGTCGCTCGAAGACAACCTGATGCGTATTTTTGGCGATCCCGAGCGGGTCAAGGGGTTGCTGTCACGCGTGGGTATGCGCGAGGGTGAGGCGATCGAAAGCAAGATGTTGAGCCGCCAGATCGAGAGGGCCCAGAGAAAAGTCGAGACTCACAACTTCGATATCCGCAAGCAACTACTGAAATACGATGACGTCGCTAACGATCAGCGGCGCGCGATTTACTACCAGCGCGACGGCCTGATGGAAGCCGCCGACATGGAAGAAGATATTCGCGCCATCCGGCGCGATGTTGTCGACCAGGTCATTGACAATTTCGTGCCGCCCGGCAGCGTCGAAGAGCAATGGGACGTTCCCGGCTTGTCGCAGGCGCTGGAAAACGACTTCGTGACGCGGGTCGATATCCAGGGCTGGCTGGACGCCGATGACGACATGGTCGAAGAAGAGCTGCGCGGGAAAATTTGTGATGCCGTGGAAGAAGCCTATGAAGAAAAAGTGAAATCCATCGGTGAACCCGTCATGCGGCATTTCGAAAAAGCCGTGATGCTGCAGCAGCTGGATTCACAGTGGCGCGAACATCTGGCCGCGCTGGACTATCTCCGCCAGGGGATTCATCTGCGAGGTTACGCACAGAAAAATCCCGAGCAGGAATATAAACGCGAAGCCTTCGCGATGTTTACCTCCATGCTTGACTCGATCAAGCACGATTCGATCAGCATCCTGTCGCGCGTACAGGTTCGCAGCGAAGAAGACGTCGCCGCGGTTGAAAGCCAGCGCAGGGATACCAGCGGGATGAAATTTGAACATGCCCAGGCAAGCAGTCCGTCTGCGCCCGACGCAGTTGCATCGGGGCGGCCCGCGCAGGATTCCGAACCGGCCGTGCCGTTTGTCCGGGTGCAGCCGAAAGTCGGTCGTAACGAACCTTGCCCGTGTGGTTCGGGCAAAAAATACAAGCACTGCCACGGCCGCCTCAAGTAGAGAGCCCGCATGATCAGGGTGGCCGTGGGAATTTTGCAGCGCGGGGATGGCAGGACGTTGCTGATGCAGCGTCTGCCGGGCACTTTCCGCGAAGGGCAGTGGGAATTTCCCGGGGGTAAGATCGAGGCGGGTGAGAATTCCCGCAGCGCCCTGGAACGGGAGCTGCACGAAGAACTGGGGATCGATGTCGGCGGTGCGCGGCGCCGCATTACATTGCGGCATGCATACGCGGGAAAGACCGTGCTGCTCGAAGTCTGGCAGGTCACCCATTTCACCGGCCAACCGCGCAATATTGAAGGCCATGAGTTGCGCTGGGTGGAGCCTGCTGAAATGAGACGTATCGGGATGCTGGATGCCGACCGGCCTATCGTCACAAGCCTGGAATTGCCTGCCACCTATGTGATTACGCCATCCCCGCCGACAGACGAAAAAAATGTCCCGGCGCAATGGCTGGACCAGCTCGAACAGACTCTGGATCTCGGTATTTCGCTGTTGCAACTGCGTTGCCCGGCGTGGTCGGCGAGCGGCTTCGGCCGCCTGGCAAAAACTGTTGCGCACCGCTGCGAAGCCTCCGGGACACGCCTTCTGCTCAACGGCGCTCCGCTACAGGTACTGCCACTGAGTGAGCGGCTGGAAACGGCAGGCTGCCACGTTCCCGCCCGCTTCCTGGAGCAACTTCGCGGCTTGCAAAAACCCGTTGGAATGGTGGTTGGCGCGTCCTGTCATTCGGCAACGGAGCTAGCGGCGGCGGAACTTGCCGATGCGGATTTCTGCGTACTCGGGCCGGTCTTGCCTTCCGCCAGTCATACACATCAAACGCCATTAGGCTGGCCGGGTTTCAGCGCCCTGGTAAAAAAAGTATCCATGCCGGTTTTTGCATTCGGCGGCCTGGCGCCCAATGACCTGGAAACTGCCTGGAGCCACGGCGCTCAAGGGGTAGCCGGAACCAGCGGGTTCTGGTGCCAAAAGGCAGGGGCCTGAGCGGTGGCTCTGGGAATCAGCAAAGATAAAGCAGGAAGTCGATATCCTCCGAGGTCTGGGTTGGCCGATGATCGGTATCCTGCCATTCGAGGAAACGCACGGTAAACCGTTGCTGGCTGCCACTGATCTCGGGAAATACGTTGGCGCTTCTCGGGACTGCGACCCGCACCAACTGGACTGACGATCCTTTCTCCAGGGCCTGCTGGAACATGCCGGCCTTGGCGGTCGACTCGGCGGCGGAAATACTTTCCCGGCTCAGCCATAACAGCTCCGCTACGCCATCGCAAAGCGGCCGCAAATCCGCTATCCAGTTTTCGTAGTCTTTGCGCCGGTCCTGCAAATCGCGGTGGAGCCAATGGTTGAAGTCCGGCAAATCGAATTCGCAGGTGCCGCCAGGTATTGCGCTGCGATGCTTGACCGCGGAAAGAAAATCCGATTCTTTCAGGCGGTGCAAAAAACGGCTTTGCTGCCCGTTTAGCTGATCGCGCAGGCTGCTGAGGTTGGTCAGGAGGGCTTGCAGACGACCGCCGTCCACACCCGATTTTGCCTGGTAACGGTTTAACTCAACGGTGTGACGCTCGAGTTCTTTCAGCACATCGCCACGCACATCGCCACGGGTCAGAATGGCCATGATCCCCAGCAGGCTGTCGACGGCTGCACGGCTGCTCCACGGCGCATCCATTTCCGAGTGATAAAGAGATTGCTGGTAGAGAAATTCTATGCGCAAAAAAGTACGCATGCGCTCCGCCAGCGGCTGCTCATAGACCAGGTAATCGTCCGCTGGCTGTGAATGCTGGCTGGCAGGAATATGCATCCGCGTATTCTCTACTACGGGCCGGTATGCGGCAAACTTGTGGCGAGTTCGCGATAGTACTGATCGAGTTGTTTTACCCGTTGTTGCAGCGCCTCCAGGCTGCTTTCGCCGTCTATAATGTCGTCCGCATGGTCCAGCCTGTCTTGACGGGATATCTGGGTCGCCATCATTTCTTCGGCATTTTCCCTGGATTCGTGGTCGCGGTTCATCAGGCGCCGGATTTGCACTTCCTCGTCGCAATCCACGACCAGGACCCGGTCGACCTGGCCGTCGCTTTTACTCTCCACCAGCAGCGGGATGACCATAACCTGGTATGGCCCGCGCAAAATGGCGCTGTATTCGGCCATTCGCTGGCGAATGACCGGATGGACAATTTGCTCCAGCAGGTGTCTTTTCTCCGGGTCCGAAAACACCAGGCGCCTTAGTGCGCGACGATCGAGCCGGCCATCGTCATCGAGGATCGAGCTGCCGAAATGTTCGATTACAGACTCCATCGCCGGCTCACCGGGTTCCAGCACTTCACGAGCCAGCTCATCGGTGTCGATGATATGGACGCCTAGTGCTGCAAACATGTCGGCAACCGTAGTCTTGCCACAGGCGATACCGCCGGTCAGACCGACTCTGAACATATTCATGGCAGCGATTTTCGAGTCAGGTTGGTTCATTTGCCGCTCGTATCAGGCTCGCATTATTGTTACACAGTTTGTCCGATCCCCGGCATCAGGCCAGACCGGCAATATGAAAGTAATAGGCGCTGAGGTCGCCGCCCCACATCAACGCCACCCAGCCGGCGACAGCAAGGTATGGGCCGTAAGGGATCGGTATCTGCCGGTCCCGTTCCAGCACGACTATCATGACGATCCCGGCCAGCGCCCCGGCCAGGGCCGAGAAAAAAATGATCAGCGGTAGTTGCTGAAAGCCAAGCCAGGCGCCGAGCGCCGCCAATAGCTTGAAATCACCATAGCCCATGCCTTCCTTGCCGGTGACCAGGAGAAACAGCTGGTAAACCGACCACAGCGCCAGGTAACCGATGACGGCGCCGGCAATGCTATCCGCGGGATCGATGAACAGGGTTTCCGCGGAGACCAGCTTGCCGGCGAGGCTGATCAGCAAACCCGTCCACAGCAACGGCAAGGTCAGCGAGTCGGGCAAAAGCTTGTGGTCCAGGTCGATCCCGCTCAATGCGATAAGGGCCCAGCTTAGAAACAGGGCCGCCAGGGCTTCCAGCGTAAAGCCAAAACGCCAGACGACGAGAACCGAAACGATGCCGGTCAATAGTTCGACCACGGCGTAGCGTGGAGATATCCGGGTCGCACAGGCGGCGCATTTTCCACGCAGCCACAGGTAACTCAATATCGGGATGTTTTGCAAGGCGGTTATCCGGTGGCCGCAGGACGGGCAGGTGGAGACCGGCGTCAGCAGGTTGAACCTGGCTTTTTCCTCCACCGGCTCCAGGTTCATGATCTCCGAACATTGTTGTTTCCACTCCCGTTCAAGCATCACTGGCAAGCGGTAGATAACGACATTGAGGAAACTGCCCACCATCAGGCCGGTCAGAAAAGCCAGAACCAGGTAAAACATTGGATTGCCGGCAATAAAGTCGATTACATCCATTTTCTTTTGGTAATTCCCTTCATATTCCGTCTAGTCCGCCTTGTAACATGCGGGCGCAGCTGCTCGACGAGAAAAAAAACGCCGCATCGCGTGCGGCGTTTTGTTTTCTTCACCAACGGCTTCGTATGGCAATACGAAAAACCACGTATGGCCGGTCGGATCAGATGACCGCACCCATCTTGAATATCGGCAGGTACATGGCGATAACCAGTCCGCCAACCAGCACGCCCAGGATGGCCATGATCATCGGTTCGAGCAGGCTGCTCATGCTGTCCACCGCATTGTCGACCTCTGCTTCATAAAAATCCGCAACCTTCGAGGCCATGTCGTCCAGCGCACCCGACTCCTCGCCGACCGCTATCATCTGGATGACCATGTTGGGGAACAGGTTGACATTCTCCATGGAAGCCGCCAGGCGCTGACCGGTGGCCACTTCTTCGCGTATCTGCATGACTGCAACCTCATAGACGATATTGCCGGTGGCGCCGGCGACCGACTCTAGAGCTTCGACCAGCGGCACACCCGCGTTAAACATCGTCGACAGCGTCCTGGCGAATCGGGCGATTGCCGCCTTGTTGAGGATCGTGCCGATAATCGGCAGTTTCAGGGAAATCCTGTCGAGCAGGTGGCGAAGCTTGCGCGAGCGTTTTTTCCATTCCAGGAATCCCCACATGCCGCCACCGGCCATTATGGCCATGAACCAGCCCTTGGCTTGCACGAATTCGGAAAGATTGATGACCATCTGCGTGAAGGCCGGCAGATCGGCGCCAAAACCCTTGAACAGATCCTCAAACTGCGGGATCACGAAGACCAGCAAAATTACGGTGACGACCAGGGCGACAACCAGGACCGCGGTCGGATAAGTCAGCGCTTTCTTGATTTTTTTCTTGAGCTCCTCGGTCTTTTCCTTGTAGGTGGCGATCTTGTCGAGCAGCGATTCCAGCGCGCCGGCCTGTTCGCCCGCCCGTACCAGGTTTACGAAAAGATCGTCGAAATACAGCGGATGTTTTGCCAGCGCGTCGGCGAGCGTCGTACCGCCCTCGACATCGGTCTTGATGTTCAGGATCAGTTTGCGCACGGCCGGCACGTCGTGACCGGCGCCGACGATCTCGAAGGCCTGCACCAGCGGGATGCCGGCGGTCAGCATAGTCGCAAGCTGGCGGCTGAAAATGGCAATATCCGCCGGCGTGACCCGGCCCTGGGAAGAAAACAGTGTGGTTTCCTTGCGCACCTTGATCGGCACCAGGCCCTGGCGGCGCAGCGTCGAGCGCAGTGCGGCTTCGCTGCTGGCCAGGGACTTGCCCTTGACGCGCTTGCCCTTGCGATCCGTTCCTTCCCAGATAAAGGGGATTTGTTTGATTGCTGCATTTGCCATGGCTAGGTGGTCCTCTGTTCCTTAAGGTGGCCTGGTTCTCACTGCCTAATCGATCGTAATCCGGTTGATTTCTTCCAGCCCGGTAATGCCCTGCCTGGCTTTTTCGAGTGCCGAGCGGCGAAGGTCCCAGACGCCCTCGAGAGCGGCTTGGTCGGCCACCTGGGTTGCGTTGCCGCCTTGCAGGATGATCTGGCCTATCTCGTGGGTCACCGGCATGACCTGGTATATGCCCGTCCGGCCCTTGTAGCCATCGGTGCAACGCGAACAGCCAACGGGCCCATAGATGGTCAGCCCCTTCTTGATGTCTTCGCGGGTGAAGCCCTCTTTCAACAGCGCTTCTTGCGGAATGTCCCGGGGCTCCTTGCAGTCGTTGCAAAGACGCCTGGCCAGGCGCTGCGCGATAATCAGGCTGATCGAACTCGCGATCGCGTAGGGTTTGACGCCCATGTCGACCATTCGGGTCAGGGTGTTCGGCGCATCGTTGGTATGCAGCGTGGACAGCACCAGGTGACCGGTCTGCGCCGCCTTGATTGCGATATCGGCGGTTTCCAGGTCGCGGATTTCGCCGACCATGATGATATCGGGGTCCTGTCGCAGGAAGGCTTTCATCGCAGTTGCGAAATTCAGGCCAACTTTGTAGTTCACGTTGACCTGGTTGACGCCCGGCATGTTGATTTCCACCGGGTCCTCCGCGGTGGATATGTTGCGGTCGATACTGTTCAGAATATTCAGGCCGGTATAAAGCGAAACGGTCTTGCCGCTGCCGGTGGGTCCGGTGACCAGGATCATGCCATAAGGTTTGGCGAGCTGGTCTTCGTACAGTTTTTGCTGAAAATCTTCGTACCCCAGGTTTTCGATGCCCATCTTGGCGCTGGTGGGGTCGAGGATACGCAGCACGACTTTTTCCCCGAACAGCGTCGGGCAGGTATTCATCCGGAAGTCGATCGACCGGTTTTTCGAAATCCGCAT
>BFAU01000072.1 GCA_008975185.1 bacterium MnTg04
ACTTCATCCAGCGGCGTATCTTCATGCACATCGGTCAGTATCGGCACTTTGAGCTGGTCGCGTATCTCGGCAAGGATCCGCAATCCTTTTTCGATACCCAGCCCACGGTAGCTATCGACCGACGTGCGGTTCGCCTTGTCGAAGGACGATTTGAAAATAAACGGCACCGACAGCCGCTTGCAGATTTCCTGCATGCGGCCGGCGGTTTCGAGATTGAGCTCCAGGCTCTCTATGACGCAAGGCCCGGCGATCAGAAACAGCGGCTGGTCTATGCCCGCCTGGAAATCGCAAAGTTTCACGCGTGCACGGCCTCGGGCATCTGCTCAAGGTGGAAACCGCGCGCCGCTTTGACGAAGCCGGCAAACAGCGGGTGCCCGTCGCGCGGCGTCGAGGTGAATTCCGGGTGGAACTGACAGGCGACAAACCAGGGGTGTTCGGGGATTTCGATCATCTCGACCAGGCCGTCGACCGACAGGCCGGAGAACAACATGCCCGCGTCTTCCAGCCTTTGCATATAGGTGTTGTTGAATTCGTAGCGGTGGCGATGCCGTTCCATGATGGTTTCGCTGCCATAGATGAGCTGCGCCTGCGAACCGGTCTTCAGGCGGCATTCCTGTGCGCCCAGACGCATGCTGCCGCCTTTGTCGGAATCTTCGTCGCGCTCTTCGATCTGGCCGCCCTGGTCCTGCCATTCGGTCAGCAGCGCAATCACCGGGTGCGGCGTGTCCGGATTAAATTCAGAGCTGTGTGCGTCTGCCAGCGCCGCGACGTTCCTGGCGAATTCGATCACGGCAACCTGCAAGCCCAGGCAAATGCCCAGGAAGGGGATGCTGTTTTCGCGCGCATATTGCGCCGCGATGATTTTCCCTTTGACGCCGCGTTCGCCAAAGCCGCCCGGGATCAGGATCGCATCCATGCCCGCCAATGAAGACACGTCACCATCATCCAGCCTGTGTGCCTCGATATAATGGATGTTGACGCGAGTGCGGGTTTTTATCCCGGCGTGGGTCAGCGCCTCGCTGAGCGAAATATACGAATCCTTGAAATCCACGTATTTGCCGACCAACGCAACGCTGATTTCAGCCTCCGTGTTTATCTTGGCGTCGACAACCGCCTGCCACTCGCTGAGATCGACCGGACCGGCATCGAGCGCCAGTTTTTTGGCGACGATTTCGTCCAGTCCCTGTTCATGCAGGAGCATCGGGATCTTGTAGATATCATCCGAATCCACGCATGAAATAACCGCTTTTTCAGCGACATTGGTAAACAACGCGATCTTTCGCCGCTGCTCACCCGAGATCGGACGGTCTGAACGGCAAATCAGCACGTCGGGCTGGATGCCGATAGAGCGCAGCTCCTTGACCGAGTGCTGCGTGGGTTTGGTTTTCATTTCCGATGAGGTTGCGATGTAGGGGACCAGCGTAAGGTGCATATAGAGTACCCGCTCCGGCCCGAGCTCCACACCAAGCTGACGAATGGCTTCCAGAAACGGCAGCGACTCGATATCGCCAACGGTACCGCCGATTTCCACCATGCACACATCGGCATCGCCGGCCCCGCGCAGCACGCATTCCTTGATCTCGTCCGTGATATGAGGAATGACCTGGACGGTCGCACCCAGGTACTCGCCACGCCGTTCCTTGGCGATCACGGACTCATAGATCTTGCCGGTGGTGAAATTGCTGTCGCGGGTCGTGGTCGTGCGCACAAAGCGCTCGTAATGCCCGAGATCGAGATCGGTCTCCGTGCCGTCGCGGGTGACAAAAACCTCGCCATGCTGGAAAGGGCTCATGGTGCCTGGATCCACGTTGATATACGGGTCCAGCTTCATCATGCTGATCTTCAGCCCGCGCGCTTCCAGGATCGCGCCCAGCGAAGCCGCCGCAATACCTTTACCCAGTGAGGAAACTACACCGCCAGTGACAAAAACGAATCGGGTCATAAAAAAATCCACTGCAGAAAAAAAATTGGAGCCCTGTACGGACTCCTACAGCGAGACCTGCGATTGTTCTCGGCGGATCCCGAACCATCATGTGGTCGGTACTAGAAAATACCAGAAGCCGGCCTGCGCGACAATCGGGAATTCACTTCCGGCGCCCGCTGCCAACAAATAATCCGGCCATCCTCGCCTTCTCGTGCCAACAATTCTTCGGCGCAACCGATACCCGGCACCCAGGCCAGCCGGTCCGCGCAAAAAACCAGGGGCAGCCGCGATCTCATCCACGGCGGGATTCCTCTCTCCTGCAGCCATTTTTTCAACGGTTTCCGCCGCCCGCCCGCCGGCCGGAAGTACTCCCCGCCGACCCGGAAACGCACCGTGCAGTGACGATCGAGGAGGCGCTCCGCCATCGCCCCATCGCCGCAGGCCGAGTCCGCGGGAGCCAATTCGAGTCGCCCCATGGACCCTGGCAGCGCCAGCGGTTTGTCCGTATCCCAGGCCAGGACCTGGTCCGGCGCCTCACCCAGGGACGCCATCAGGTAAAGCTTGTCGCGATAGCGCCTGATTTCCGTATCGCGCCAGCGCACCACCGGCTCGGCGTCGGGCCTGGCATGGACCACACCATCGATGATCTCGGCCAGGCGACTGTGACCCGGCACCGGGTAGCCCCGGGACCTGATCCAGTAACGCAACAAGTTGCGTACCCGGCCCGCACTGAGCCCGTCGAATTTTTCGGTCGACAATACGGCCGCGAGATAAGCGGTCTCGACCAGCGGCTCGCCAAGATCCTGCTCGGCCAGTTCGGCCAGCACAGACTCGGCCTCGGCACAGTGCGCCGCACTGCGGGCCGTGCTGCCGGCAACCGTCGGCCAGCGCTCCCGCAGCAGGGGCAGGATTCGGTGACGCAGGTAATTGCGGGCAAACTGCTGATCCTGGTTGCTGCTGTCTTCGCACCAGTCCACCGCGTTCTGCCGTGCCCAGTCGCACAGCTCATCCCGGCTGACCGACAACAGCGGCCGCAGCAGCAGGCCCGGGCCCAAATCGCGGACCACCGGCATCGCGGCCAGCCCCGCCAGGCCGGCGCCGCGCATGAGTTGCAGCAGGAAGGTCTCCAGTTGGTCGTCGACGTGGTGCGCGCAGACCAGGACTTCGCCGGCAGCCATAACGTCCGCCAGCGCACGATAACGGGCATCGCGAGCCGCGGCTTCCACACCGCCTTGCGCATCTTCGGCAACCGCGACTCGAATCGCCGAAAAATCCACCGCCAGCTTTTGTGCAACCGCCTGCGCCGCCGATTGCCACCGATCCGCATCGGCGTACAGGCCGTGATTGACATGGATAGCTCGCAATGCGGCATCCGGCCATTCGGCGACGATCGCAGTCATCAACGCCAACAGCACGCTGGAATCGAGACCGCCGCTGAAGGCGACGCAATAATGGCTGCGCCGCGGGTCGGCCAGGTGCGCGGCGAGCACCTGGCGTAACCGGTCAGCCAGGTTTTCGCTAGGGTGGGTCATGGTTGGCTAATCCGCGGTTTCTTTGTAGAGGCCGAAGTTCATCAGTCGCCGATACCGTTGCTCCAGCAATTCGTCCGTGTTGAGACTGCTAAGCGCCTCGAGGTTGTGCAACAGGGAATTTTTCAAGGCTTCGACCATCGCATCGGGGTCCCGGTGTGCGCCGCCGAGCGGTTCGCCGATAATTTCATCGACCAGGTCCAGCTTGGCCAGCCGGTCCGCGGTGATGCCCATGGCTTCCGCCGCGATTTCCGCCTTGTCCGCGCTCTTCCAGAGTATGGACGCACAACCTTCAGGGGAAATCACCGAGTAAATGCTGTATTGGAGCATCAACAGGCGATCGCAAACGCCGATGGCCAATGCGCCGCCGGAGCCCCCTTCGCCGATGACGACCGCCAGGATCGGCGTGCGCAGGCCAGCCATCTCATACAGGTTGCGGGCGATCGCCTCGCTTTGCCCGCGTTCTTCGGCGCCGACGCCCGGATAGGCGCCCGGGGTATCGATCAGCGTAATGACCGGCAGCGAAAATCGTTCGGCCAGGCGCATCAGGCGCAACGCCTTGCGATAACCCTCAGGCTTCGGCATACCGTAATTACGATACACCCGCTGCTTGGTGTCGCGGCCTTTTTGATGGCCGATGACCATGACCGGCCGACCGTCCAGCCGCGCCAAACCGCCAACGATTGCCGGATCGTCCGCGTACATACGGTAACCGGACAATCCCTGGTAATCGCTGAATATTTATGCCAGGTAGGCGTTGGTGTACGGC
>BFAU01000073.1 GCA_008975185.1 bacterium MnTg04
CGCCGAGATCCTGGTCCGGCTCGACCGTTGCATCGGTCTTTGCCTGTGCGCGTTGCACCGAGGCTGCAATCTGCCGCTCGCGTTCTTGCTGGCTGCCCTCGGCGAGCCGTTTTTTGCGGGCGGTCAGTCGCGTCTGCCGCGCATCTTCCTCGATCCTGATGCGTGCGGCGCGGTCCTCAAACCTGTGTTTTGCCAGTTGCGACTTTTGCTGTTGCAGGTCGCGTGCGGACAACTCCGACTTGGCGTATCGAAAATACTGGGCAAGGGGGATATGGCTCGGGCAAACATAATCGCAGCAACCGCACTCGATGCAGGCGTCGACCGAAAGTTTGGCCGCTTTGTCCAGGTCCCCGCCTTTGATCTGCCAGTACAGTTCCTCCGGCTGCAGACTGACAGGGCATACTTGCGCGCATTTGCCGCAGCGTATGCACGGCATCACGAAATCGGTCTGCTCCAGCTCGCCCGGGCCGGCGACCGCAATACAGTTGGTTCCCTTGACGACCGGCAGCCGGTCATCGGTCAGTGAAAACCCCATCATCGGGCCGCCCATCACCAATGCTTCGGCACCGTCGCGATAGCCGCCACACGCCGCGATCAGGTCTGCGATTGGCGTTCCCAGCCTGACTTCGAGATTGCCAGGCAGATGGACGCCTTTCCCTGCAACGGTGGTAATTCGTGAAATCAGCGGCTGCCCATCAATCAACGCGTGTTTGATCGCCAGCGCCGTACCGACGTTCTGCGACAGGTAGCCGATGTCCTGTGGGAAGCCGTCATAAGGAACCTCCTGGCCGGTCAGGACCTGCACCAGTTGCCGCTCTCCGCCGGCGGGGTATATCGAGTAGATTTTTCGCAGGACGATGCGCTCGTCGCCAGTCCTGGCTAACGCTTTTTCGAGTGCGGTTATGGCTCTACGCTTGTCCCGCTCGATGCCGATCAGCGCTCTCGGTGCAGACATCGCGTGCAGCATGATTTGAATACCGGTTATCAAATCATCCGCATGCTCCCTCATCAACATGTCATCGCAACTGATAATGGGTTCGCATTCGGCGGCATTGACGATCAGAGCCTTGATGCCCCTGTCTTCGGCCTTGGACATCTTGGCAGCTGTTGGGTACACCGCGCCGCCGAGCCCGGTGATGCCGGCCTGGTGAATCCGGTCCTGGATTTCCTCAGGGCTTAGCGACAGGTAATCCAGGCAGGCAAGGCCGGTATCGATCGCATGGTCCTTGCCGTCCGACCTGAGCACTACGCACAGCGCACTGAGACCGCCAGGATGCGGAACGGGGTGCAGGCCTATGGACTCTACCGTTCCCGATGTCGGTGCATGCACCGGCGCCGACACCTCGCCATCGGCCGCGCCGATCGGTTGCCCTTTGCACACATGATCGCCGGCTTTTACCAGCGGTATGGCCTCGCGGCCGATGTGCTGGCTCAGCGGAACCACCAGTTTGTCCGGAATCGGCACGTGTCGAATCGGGGTCAACGTGGACTGAATCTTGTTGGGTAACAGCTTCAGGCCGCCCCGGAAACGGCGTGGCATGATTTTGTCTTGCTGTTCCATAATCTTACTGGCCGACCCGCTGTTCCGGGCTGGGCCATTTCCAGTTGCCCGGTTGTGTGTCCGGGACAACCATATCGATACAGTCAACAGGGCAGGGCTCTACACACAGATCGCAACCCGTACACTCGGACTCGATCACCGTGTGCATCTGCTTGCTGGCGCCAAGTATGGCGTCCACCGGGCAAGCCTGGATGCAGAGCGTGCAGCCGATACACAGATCTTCATCGATGACGGCTATTGCGAGTGGCTTTTCTTCGCCGAAGTCGGGATCGAGCGATTTGATATCCCTGCCGAGCAGCCTGGCCAGCGCCTGGATCGTCGCTTCGCCGCCAGGCGGGCATTGGTTGATATCCGCCTTGCCCGCGGCTATTGCCTCCGCGTAGGGCCGGCAACCCGGGAAGTTGCACTGGCCGCATTGCGTTTGCGGCAGCAAGTTGTTGATTTGCTCGACTACCGGGTCTTTGGTAATTCTGAATCGATCCGCGGCAAAGCCAAGCGCCAGGCCTAAAGCGAGCGCGAGCAAGCCGATTGTGATGATCGCGATCAAGACTACGCCTTGACCAGCCCGCTAAAGCCGAGAAAAGCGAGCGCCATGATCCCCGCGGTGATCAACGCGATCGATGCGCCTTTAAAGGGCTGCGGAATATCGGCAAGTTCGATCCTTTCGCGGATCGCGGAAAAGAAAACCAGGACCATCGAAAATCCGAGTGCGGCCCCGAAGCCGTACAGCAGCGACTCCACGAAGCCATGTGATTCCTGGACATTCAACAAGGTCACGCCGAGCACTGCGCAATTGGTGGTTATCAGCGGCAAATATATTCCAAGGATCTGGTAAAGCAGTGGGCTGGACCTCCGCACCAACATTTCCGTGAATTGAACCATCGCGGCGATGAGTAAAATAAATGTAATCGTCCTCAGGTAGGTCAGCCCCAGCGGTTCGAGCAGGTAATGATGCAGGAGGTAGCTGGCCGCGGAAGACAAGGTAAGGACGAAAGTCGTCGCCAGGCCCATGCCCACGGCGCCATCCAGTTTCCGCGATACGCCCATGAACGGGCACAGGCCAAGAAACTTCACCAGTACGAAATTGTTGACCAGAACGGTACTGACGATTATCAAACCCAGTTCGCTCATCTCATACCTTGGCGCCGATCATGTAGTCCTGTTCTCAGTGGTTCGCCGATGGCGCCAGTTCTTCGCGTGACGCCTGCAGCATTTTTTCGATATCCGCCGTCTCGATTCTTCGGGCCAGTGGCTTGAACGGATTGATCGCGCTTCCCAATTGCGGTTTTTGCAAATCGTCCCAGTTCAATTCACCGGATTGCAGAAATTCCTCGGCATTGCCCACGAGTTCGGGCAGCACCGGTTTGAGATAAATGCAAAGTTGCCTGAAATGGTTGAGGCCCTGCGTACAGATGGCCTGAATCTTTTGCTCATTGCCGTCTTCCTTGGCGAGAACCCATGGCTTGTTTTCATCGATAAAACGGTTTGCCTCGTCGGCCAGCGCCATGATCTTGCGAATGGCCCGCGAATATTCGCGTTTCTCGTAGGCATCGGCGATAGCCTCGGACGCCTCCGCAAAACGGGCGAACAAATCCGGATCCGGTATTTCGGCGGCCAGCTTTCCATCGCCCGTGCGCAGAACGAAGCCGGCGCAACGACTGGCAATATTAACCAGCTTGCCGACGACATCGCTGTTTACGCGTTGCCTGAAGTCCTCGAGATTCAAATCAAGGTCGTCGATGCCGGGCCCCAGCTTGCCGGCGAAATAATATCTGAGGTGCTCGGGGTCGAGATGCTCCAGGTACGTCCTGGCGGTGATAAAAGTACCGCGCGACTTGGACATCTTGGCGCCGTTGACGGCCAGGAAACCATGCGCCAGAATCGCGGTCGGAATCCGGTAACCGGCCCCATGCAGGACGGCCGGCCAGAAAAGCGCATGAAAATAAATGATGTCTTTGCCGACGAAATGATAAAGCTCGGTGCTGCCTCCCGGACGCCAGTAACTGTCGAAGTCGACGCCTTCGTTGCGGCAATACTGGAGAAAGCTCGACATATAACCAACCGGGGCGTCCAGCCAGACGTAAAAATACTTGCGGTCTTCCCCTGGAATTTCGAAGCCGAAATAGGGCGCATCCCGTGAAATATCCCAGTCGCGTAGGCCCGCTTCGAACCACTCGTCCAGTTTGTTGACTATGCTGGCATGCAGTTGCCCGCTGTGTATCCATTCACGCAGCATCGTTGCAAAATCAGCAAGCCGGAAAAATAGGTGTTCGGACTCTTTTTTCACCGGCGGGTTCCCCGAAACGACCGAAATCGGGTTGACCAGTTCGGATGGCGAATAGGTCGCGCCGCAGACCTCGCAACTATCGCCGTACTGTTCGTTCGCGCCGCACCTGGGACAATTGCCGCGTACATACCGGTCGGGTAGAAACATGTTGCGCTGTTCGTCAAAGGCCTGGTGGATTGTTTTCCGGGTGATGTGGCCGTTCTCCACCAGGTTGGCGTATATGCTTTCTACAAGTTCGCGATTTTCCTCGGAATGGGTGCTGTGGAAGTTATCCATTTCGATATGGAAATCCGCATAGTCGCGCCGGTTGCTCTCGGCAACCCGGTCAATGAGTTCTTCCGGGGTGATTCCTTCTTTCTCCGCGGTCAGCATGATCGGCGTGCCATGGGCGTCGCTGGCACAGACAAACACACAGTCATTGCCGCGCAGCTTTTGGAAACGCACCCAGATATCTGTCTGCACGTATTCCAGCATATGGCCGAGGTGCAAGGGTCCGTTTGCATAAGGCAGGGCGCTGCTCACCAGGATCTGGCGTTTTTGTCTGTTCATGATGGTTTAGCGCCCGGTGTGTCCGTTAAGCCGTTGTGCATCAAGGCCGGATTATGCCACAAGGGTCAGCCATTTCGGGGCGCTTCCAGCTCTCTGATCTCCTCGAATTTCTTCTTGTCGAGCGCCTTCATATACGCCTCTTCGGCGGAGATCGTCCCTTTGTTGTACAGCGACATCAGCGACCCGTCCATGGTGCACATGCCAACGCCGGCGCTGCTCGCCATCGTGTTTTCCAGTTGATCCAGTTTTCCCTGGCGAACCAGGTTGGAAATCGCCGAATTGTTGATCAGTATGTCCAGGGCGGCGACCCGGCCGTCCTTGTCGCTTCGCCTGACCAGCTGCTGTGAAATCACGCCCCTCAAAGATGTTGACAGCATCGCCCGAACCGGGGCTTGCTTTTCCGCCGGAAAAGCATGAACGATCCGGTCGACAGTAGCGGCCGCGCCGTTCGTGTGCAGGGTTCCCATGACCAGGATTCCCATTTCGGCCGCCGTAACCGCGATACTCATCGTTTCAAGATCGCGCATTTCGCCAACCAGGACGACATCCGGGTCTTCGCGCAACGCAGATTTGAGGGCTGCAGCAAAACTGTGGGTGTGCGTCCCAATTTCCCGCTGGCTGATCAGGCAATTGACCCGCTTGTGAATGAACTCGATCGGATCTTCGATCGTAATGATATGGCCTTTGATGCGTTTGTTGATGGCATCGATCATCGCCGCCAGCGTCGTCGATTTGCCTGAACCGGTTTTTCCAGTGACCAGTATGAGGCCACTGGACGAACGGCAAAGCTCGCCAACTACGGTCGGCATACCAAGGTCGACCAGGGTCAGGGTCTTGCTCGGGATGGTCCTGAAAATACCGCCCAGTCCACCGAGGTGGCGGAAGATATTGACCCGGAATCGGGCGATGTCACCCAGAGTATAGGCGAAATCAGCGCCATCGTGCTTATCCAGCGCCTTTTGCGCCTTGCGAGTCATGATCTGCCCAAGTTCGGTCTCGGCTTCTTCCTGGCCAAGGGGTTCCGGGCGGAGTGTATGCAAGTCGCCGTATTGCCTGATACGGGGCGGGTCTCCGGCGACGAAATGCAGGTCGGAGCCTTTTTTTTCCACCGTCTCCTTTAGCAGCTCTTCGATCAGGCTCACGGGCGATCTCCGTTTCAGGTTTCGAATCTGGGCATCAGGCCGGTATCGGTGACAAAACGCTTGAACAGGGATTTATCCTGCGCAAAGGATGCCGCATGATCCGGGTCGATCTCCTTGGCTTCAATGGCGTCCAGCAAGGCCTGGTCGAGCATTTGCATTCCCAGGTTCTTGCCGGTTTGCAACTGGGACGGAATTTGGTGGGTCTGGTCTGTCGAGATGAGCTTGGCGATGGCGCGGGTCATGATCATGATTTCCAGGATCGCCTTGCGGCTCCTGGAGTCCGGCGTCCTGACCAGCACCTGGGAGATCACGGCGATCAGACCCTGGGTCAGAAACGCTTTGGTCTGTTCGCGGAGATCGGCCGGCAAAGCGTCGATCATGCGGTCTATGGATTTTACAGCCCCGGTCGTATGCAAGGTGCCGAGAACGAGATGCCCCGTTTCGGCGGCGGTCATAGCCATGGAAATGGTTTCCTCGTCGCGCAGTTCGCCGACCAGGATGACATCCGGATCTTCCCGCATTGCTGCGCGGACGCCATCGGCGAAGGAGCGTATATGGGTACCCAGTTCCCGCTGGATTATCTGCGAGCTTTTGCTGGAATGCACGAATTCGATCGGGTCTTCCAGGCTGATGATATTCACCCGTCGATTTCGATTGATGTAATCGATCATCGCGGCGAGGGTCGTCGATTTTCCGGTTCCGGTCGAGCCGGTAACCAGGATCATGCCCTGATGATAGTCGCAAAGTTTCTTTACGATCGGCGGCATGCCAAGTTCGTCCAGTTCCGGTACTTCGTCCGGAATGTGTCTGAAGGTTGCGCCAACACCGGTTTCTTTGCGAAAAATATTGACCCGGAACCGGCCGCGGTCTTCACTGACATAGGCGAAATCCAGGTCGCTGCCCAAGTCAAACCGGTCACGCTGGTTTTCGGTCAGGATTTCGTCGACATACCCTTGCAGTTCAGTATCGCCAAGATCGCGAAAGCGAATCGTGGTCAGGTCGCCATTCAGCCTGAGCATCGGGGGGACGCCGACCGCGAGGTGGATATCGGAGCATCCTTGCTGCAGGCCGAGTTTCAGGAACGCATCGATTCTTGCCATCAGCGCCCGCCCTGCGATCTTATCGTCATTTGAATCCACCCTGAATGATTCCAGGGCCTAGAATATCAAAGGTACGCGTCCATTACCTGATAGATATCATCCATGGATTCTTGTCGATCCTTGGGGTCGAGGGACATGGCCTTGCGGATGATCTCGCTCAATTCCTTCGGTATCTTCTTATTGACCTCGATCGCCGATGGCGCCTTGCCCTGCACATGCTGGTACATCACCGACATGTGGTCACCGCGGCGGTATGGCGGTACGCCGGTCAACAGTTCGTAAAGAATTATGCCGAGGCTGTAGATATCCGCCTGAACGTTGACTTTCTTGCCGAGAATCTGTTCCGGGGCCATGTATTTCGGTGAACCGATCACGTAACCGGTCTTGGTCAGTTGGGTGTCGCCGCTTTTTTGGGCTGCCGCGACGCCAAAATCCACGATCTTCAGCAGGCCTTCTTCGTTGATCAGAATATTTGCCGGTTTCAGATCCCGATGCACAATGCCGGCGGCGTGGGCGACGGCCATACCGGTGGCGATATCACATGCGAAGCGAACGGCTTTTTTCGTAGCCAGCGGTTTCTCATCGATAACTTCGCCGCCCAGGGTATGCGACGGAAAATATTCCATCGAAATGGCGTACAGGCCCTGCAGGAAAAGAAAATCATAGATTCGAATGACGTTCTTGTGGGTGATTTTTCTTGAATAACGCAACTCATGTACGAAGCGTTTGAGCATTTCTTCATCCGATGAAATATTTGGATTAAGAAATTTGAGTACCAATTGTTCATCGACCACATTGTCTTCAACCAGCAACACGGTACCGAATGCGCCCTTGCCGATCTGGGTGATGAATTTGTAACGGTCTGCGATGATATCGCCTGGTTTCAGGGTCGTAATGTCCAGAATCTTGGCTTTCTCGGCCGCCTTGATGACTTCGTTGACTTCGCGGCTATCCATAAGCAAGGTATGGTCGGGCTCGGCGTATTGTGCGACTTCCTCATCCGAGAGAACCGCCGTATCCGAGAAACGCCGCTCGAGTTTTTTCATCGCCCGGTTTGCGGCGCGATTGACGGTTTCATCATTGCCGCCCACGTGGGCGGCGATGGCTTTCCGGACGGTCTCTGAATGGCTCGCATCTGCCAGGCTGGACAGGGCCGCCATGGCTTCCAGCCGAATAGCTTTTTCCTCACGGTCCAGCAGCGGCAGCACCGTATCGATGCAATTCTCATCGCCAATCTTGCCGAGCGCGCGGATAATGACCGGCATCGCCTTGTGGTTGGATTTCACCATTTCGACCAACGCGGGCACCGCTTCCTTGCTGCCGATTTCGGCCAGTGCGTCTACCGCCCGTTCGCTGACCCACCAGTCCTTGTCCTTGGTTGCTTCAATCAGTTTGCCGATGGCTCGTTTGTCGCGCGTCACATTGAGGATTTCGATCGCCGCCCGTCTTATGCCTTCGTCCTTGTCGCCGATCAGTTCCATTACCGCATCCACGACCCGTGATCCGCCAATTTTTGCCAACGCGTCGGCCGCCCGGGATCGGACCCACCAGTCTTCATCGGCGATGGCTTCCAGCAGATGCTTGATCGAATTGGCATCACCGATTTCGTTGAGTACTTCGACGGCCGCGCGGCGAACAAATTCGGACTCGTCTTTGAGGATATGAACCAGGTACTTGACGGTGTCGGGGTGGTTGATCTTGATCACCAGGTCGATCGCCTTGTTTTGCACCTCCAGATCCGGGTCGCGCAATAATCGCATGACCGCTTCCGAATCGATGTCTCCATCCATTTGGGCTAACGCAGTCAGCGCGGCCTGGCGGACCATTTTGTTTTTGTTGGCGAGCTGCTTCTCGAAGCAGCGTCTGACTTCGGGTTTGTTGTAGCGGTACAGGAGATTGATGATGTGTACTTTGGCTATCGAGTCCTTACCCTCCATGCGTTCGATCAGGTCAGGCACCATATCTTCATTGACCAGGGTCGCGATCAGGCCAAAGATAGCCGCTTTTTCGTGCGGCTCGACCTTGTACGCCACCCGCAAAAGCTCGTATACGTTCAGACGTTTGTTGTTGTGTTTGAGTACAGAGATGACCGCTGCTTTGTCGGTGTCCGGATCGCGGAGCAATTCCAGCAACAATGAAGGGTTGTACTGGTTGCTGCTGGTCATGGCCCAGGCGATGCCGGCGACAACCCGCTCGTTTTTTTCCTTCAGTCCTTCTCCGTAAAGGGGAAAGGTCTTGTCTGAGAGCGTCTGCGATAGGACATCGACATAGGCTACGGTTTGTTTCTTGTCGGCATGCGCCAGGGCTTCCAGAACCGGAGGAACGGCGCTGCCACCGAGGGTAGACAGCTTTTCCAGCGCTTTTACGGCCGCTGGCGATTCCACCTCGCCAAGTTCCAGAACCTGGGACATAAGGCGTTCCGCCCTCATGGAAGGAAAAAACTTCATGGATTATGAGTCTCAGTCGTCACTATTACGCTTGCCTCGCTGTCTTGCAGGCAATCCCGGTCTGCGGTAAATATCCACTGTTTTCAGAGAGTTTGCACTATTATCTGTCACATTATGCCACACGGCTGGCAGCAAAATAGCGACCTGAATCACAGCGTGCAATTGTTCAGGGACCGGCCGGGACAGGTTACAATGAGCCACCTTTCTGTGAATTCAATCTGGTGATGAAAAACGACGTCGATCCGGGGCTTGCCAAAGTTCTCGCGGATTTTGGTGAAAACGAACTTGGGCACCCGCTCGCCGATGTGGCCAAGGTCGTCGATGTGAGCAGAGCGGACGGTGGCCTGGCTATCGAGATCAGCCTGGGATTTCCCGCGGACCGGTACCGGGACAAGCTGATTGCCGAGCTGACCCCGTTGATCGAGAAACAGCTGGGGCAAAGCCCGGTCAAGCTCGAGATAGCCTGGCGGGTGGCGGCGCATGCCGTCCAGGCCACGTTGAAACCATTGGGACAGGTGAGAAACGTCATCGCGGTTGCCTCCGGCAAGGGCGGGGTCGGCAAATCGACGACCGCGGTCAACCTGGCGCTGGCCCTGGCGCGCGAGGGTGCAAAAACCGGCATCCTGGACGCCGATATTTATGGCCCGAGCCTGCCGCAGATGCTGGGTCTGGGCGGGCAACGTCCTGGCAGCACCGATGGCAAGACGATGCAGCCCCTGCAGGCGCATGGGATCAGCGCGATGTCCATCGGGTTTCTGATCGACCAGGAGCAGGCGATGGTCTGGCGCGGGCCGATGGTCACCCACGCGCTGACCCAATTGATAACCGATACCGTGTGGGGCGAACTGGACTACCTGATCGTCGATATGCCGCCGGGGACCGGCGATACCCAGCTGACCTTGTCGCAAAAGGTGCCGCTAAGCGGCGCCGTCATCGTCACTACGCCACAGGACATCGCCTTGCTCGATGCACGCAAGGGACTGAAGATGTTTGAAAAAGTTTCGGTCCCGGTACTTGGAATCGTCGAAAATATGAGTACGCATATTTGTTCGCAATGTGGCCACGAGGAACACGTTTTCGGCAGTGGCGGGGGACGTGAAATGGCGGAACAATACGAGGTGCCGTTGCTGGGTTCCCTGCCGCTGGATATTCGCATCAGGGAACACGGGGACAGCGGCAATCCAACCGTCGTCGCCGACGAGGAGAGTCCGCTGGCCATGCGTTACCAGCAAATTGCGCTGAGAATGAGCGCCCAACTCGCGGCAAAGCGCAAGGATTACAGCCACCTTTTCCCGAAAATCAGTATAGAGGACCGTTGATGAGCATCAAGTCGGACAAGTGGATCAGACGCATGGTTGCCGAACACCGCATGATCGAACCGTTTGAAGAAGGTCAGGTCAGGAAAAACGGCAACGGCCCGGTGGTGTCGTACGGGACCTCCAGCTACGGCTACGATGTTCGGTGCGCCCCGGAATTCAAGATTTTCACGAATATCAATTCCGCCATTGTCGATCCCAAACATTTTGAGACTGACAGCTTTGTCGACCTGAAAGCCGATGTGTGCATTATTCCGCCGAACTCTTTTGTGCTGGCCAGGACGATCGAGTATTTCCGGATACCGCGGCGGGTACTGACCATTTGTCTCGGAAAATCCACCTACGCACGTTGCGGGATCATCGTGAATGTCACACCGCTGGAGCCCGAGTGGGAGGGCCATGTGACGCTGGAATTTTCCAATACTTCACCGCTACCGGCGAAGGTCTATGCGAACGAGGGTGTTGCCCAGATGCTGTTTTTCGAGTCGGATGAAGATTGCGAGACTTCCTACCTCGATCGCGGCGGAAAATACCAGGGCCAGACCGGGGTTACCTTGCCAAAGGCCTGAACCGCGGGCTTGCTTCGATTCAATTCCCGGGCGCGGGATTGTAGTCGTTCAGGCGAATCGAAAAATCGATTTTCCCTCGCTTGTATTTATCCAAACGCAGCATCAGGTAATCCAGCTCGGGCGCCAGCCAGATGATGGCATGATTGTCGGAGCCGGTTTTTTGCCGCCTTATCCTGACTGCGGCATATTCGCCAAAGGGCGTCTGAACGGATTCCGTGTCCTCTATTTCGAGATGGTATTGCCGAATGCTGTTTTTTTCGGCTACCGTGTATTCGGTGGGAATTTCGCCACGGGAAAACTGCAGTTTCATTGCAATATCCATACTCAAAAGATCCAGTACGCCCGGCGACCATGCCAAGGTTTTTTCGATACCCTTGTATCGATTCGATATTTCATTATTCAGTGGATCGAACAAAATGCGTTGAGTATCATTTTTTTTCGCGCCATTGGAAGTATACGCTTGCGGACACGGCAAACCATTTTTCAGGGTGAAGCGGCTTTCAGCTTTCACATCCCGATGCACGAACAATTTGGCCCAGCCACGTGGCTTGACCCGGGTCCGGTAAACAAACAAGCCACCGCCATCGGCAATCAGTTCGACCTTGGAGACGCCGACACGTTTTTTGCCACGCAAAACCTGGTAACTGGCCGTGAACGGCTGCAGGGCAGGGTGGGTTACCGGCTGCTGGACGGGCGGCATTTCAGTTGCGGCGCCGGCCAGGCTGGCCGTCGCCAGCAACGCTGCCAGCCCGCTGATTCTTATCATTTTAATCGACATGAATAGATCAGAACTCCCCTGATTCCTGTGTCTCATCAAGACCCGCGAACGCAATCTTTCTGGGCTTTGCCAACCGTTTGCCGTCCAGCATGATGGTTTCGTATTGGCACTGCAGTCCACCGTTGGCAAACCAGCCGATGACCATGGGATACAGTTTATGCTCGGTAGCCTGAACCCTGGCTGAAAGGCTGCCTTCGTCATCATCGGCACGGATCGGCACCTCGGTCTGGGCGACAACCGGTCCGCCATCCACCCGCGAGCTGACAAAGTGGATGCTGCAGCCATGCACACCGTCTTTCGCCGCCAGCGCCCGGCGGTAAGTGTTCAAGCCCGGGTATTTTGGCAGCAGCGATGGATGAACGTTCAACAAACGGCCGTCAAAATGGGTGACAAATTCATCATCGAGAATGTGCATGAACCCGGCCAGCACCACCAGGCCGGGATCGTAATCGCGGACCAATTGCAAAAGCCGGCGGTCGAAATCTTTCCTGGTCGCGAAATCGGCGCGCTCGGTCACGGCGGTCGAGATGCCCGCATTTTTTGCTCTTTGCAGACCGGGCGCACGCGGATTGTTGCTAACCACGGCGAGAATTCTGGCGTGGATTTCCTGGCTGGCGATGGCGTCGATGATCGCTTGCAGATTACTGCCCTGGTTGGAAATCAGAACCACCAGCGTCAGCGGAGCGCCTGGCGCGGCGTTCACCGAAAGCAAACCTCGCCATCCCCTTTTTCAATGCATCCAAGGCGAAACGCGTGTTCGCCGTCAGATTTCAGGGACGCGATGGCGTCAGCCTCTTTTTCGGCGGGCAGGCAGATCACCATGCCGACACCGCAATTGAATGTTCTGAGCATTTCACGGTCATCCATGCCGCCGTGATCCTGCAACCAGCGAAAGATTTCGGGGCGTTGCCAGCTGTCGAGATTGACCACGGCGCCGCAACCGGCGGGCAATATTCGCGGAAGATTTTCCGTCAGACCGCCGCCGGTAATATGGGCCAGGCCGTGAATCGTATGGCGCTTTAGAAGATTCATGATCGCGGAGACATATATCCGGGTCGGCTGGAGCAGGCAAAGGCCCAGGGTGGAGCCGTCAAAGGGGCTTTCCAGATCGGCGGCCGAGGTTTCCAGGACCATCCGCGCCAGGGTATAGCCATTCGAGTGCAAGCCGGACGACGCCAGTCCGATTAACACGTCGCCGGGCTCGATGCGACTGCCGTCCAGCAACGCGTCTTCTTCGACGATCCCGACGCAGAATCCGGCCAGGTCATAATCATCGCCGTGGTACATGCCGGGCATTTCTGCGGTTTCTCCGCCGATCAGCGCACATCCGGCTTGCCGGCAACCCTCGGCGATTCCTTCAACTACCGTTGCGGCGGTCTCCGGCTCCAGTTTTCCAGTCGCATAGTAATCGAGAAAAAACAATGGCTCGGCGCCGGCGACCAGTACGTCATTTACGCACATGGCGACGAGATCGATGCCTATGGTGTCATGACGACCCATGTCGATGGCGAGCCTCAGCTTGGTACCAACCCCGTCTGTTCCGGAAACCAGGACCGGTTTGCGGTAACGGTCGGCGGGCAGCCGGAAAAGGCCGCCGAATCCACCCAGACCCGCGATGACTTCCGGGCGTTTGGTCCTGGCGACCGCCGGTTTGATCAGCTCGACCAAGCGCTTTCCGGCATCGATATCGACACCGGCATCCCGGTAACTTAGCGCAGGCTTATCGGCCATGAATCGATTCCTTCAGTATTGGTGTTGCCTTTGCCAAAAGACCGCCGCCGGTCGAATTCGAAAATCGTCGGCGCAATATGCAGGCTGCGGCTTCGGGATGTGTAATAATTTTACCTGTTCGACCTTGGCCCGGATAGCAAAAAGGCATATCAGGCGAAAAATGATTCATTGGATGAAGAGCATACTTGCCGCGCTGTGCCTGATGCTGACATACCAGCCAGCGACAGCGTCGGAGTTTTCCGATCTCTACGAGGTCCGCACGGAGGTCAGTGGGCGTGGCGCGGAAACCCTGGAGCAGGCGTTCAAGGACGCGATGGCTATCGTACTGACTCGGGTGACCGGGATCCGCGCGGTTGACCAGGCGGAAGAAACACAGGCTCTCCTGGTCAGGGCGCGCGACTATATTCAGCAGTTCGGATATATCGACAGCCGCACTTTGCTTATTTCTTTTGACGGGCAGGCGATCAACCGTCGGCTAAGCGACCTGGGCCTGCCGGTCTGGGGACAGGAGCGGCCGGCAACCCTGGTCTGGCTGGTGCTGACCGATGAACGTGGCCGGCGCGAGATTCTTGCGGCGGATGACTCGGGACCGGTGGCAGAAAGCCTGAAAAAGACAGCGAGTCAGCGCGGCATCCCGGTCGTCATTCCGTTGATGGATGCGCAAGATCGGCGGGCGATCGATGTGGCCGATCTGCGCGGTGTTTTTGAGGACAACATTTTCGCCGCCAGTGAGCGCTACGATGCCGATGCCGTGCTGGTCGGCTCCGCGCGCGCGCAGCGCCGGACAGACGCGGATGGGCCCTTTTACAGGGTAAGCTGGACCTTGCTTTTTGCCGGCCAGGTACAAAACTGGCGGGGCGACCTGAGCGAGGGCATCGACCGCGCGGCTGACGAGTTTGCGACCGTTCTTGCCGCGATAGACAGTAAAAACAGCGGGCGGCAACTGGTCCTGGTCAAAGGGGTTGGCGACCTGGTGGCTTACGGTCGAGTCCGGCTATATCTCGAGTCGCTGTCATTGGTCAATTCGGTCGCGGTTGACCGGGTCCATGGCGACGATGTGCTGTTCAGCCTTGAATTGCGAGCCGGCCCGGATCAATTGGCGAGTGCGATCAAACTTGGCAAGGTTTTGTTTGCCGAAGATTCCGAATACCCGGTGCCGACGCCGGGCACCATCGTTTACAGGTATCGTCGGTGATTGCGAAACATATTCCCAACATGATCTGTATTTTTCGGATACTGCTGGTGGGTCCGGTGGTCTGGTTGTTGTGGCACGGCGATTTCGTGGCCACGCTTTGGCTGATTTTTATCGCCGGGTTTTCGGATGGGCTGGATGGTTACCTGGCGAGGCGTTTTGGCTGGCGTTCGCGTCTCGGTGGAATCCTCGACCCGTTGGCGGATAAATTTCTGATGGTATCCCTGTTTATTACGCTGACCCTGGTCGGTCTGATCCCGCCCTGGCTGGCGGCTCTGGTGGTCGGACGCGACCTGGTAATCGTCATCGGCGGCCTGGTTTACAATTCGTCGTTTGGCGCGGTGCAGCCGCAGCCTACCGATGTCAGCAAGCTCAATACCTTGCTGCAATTGGCGCTGGTGCTGGCGGTCGTATCCGGAGCGGGTTACGGCTGGCCGGGGCAACCCTGGGTGATCGCCCTGGGTGCGTGCGTGATGGTGACCACGATTATCAG
>BFAU01000074.1 GCA_008975185.1 bacterium MnTg04
AGTTTCCTGCCGCTCAGCACCTACCGCCAGTATCCGCCGGAGGAAATGCTGGCACGGGCAAAGGAGTTTACCGAGGATTTGCAACGCCGGCGCACCGTTCGTGATTTTTCCGACCGGCCACTGCCGCCGGGAGTGATCGAGCATTGCCTGCAGGCGGCGCTCAGCGCGCCCAGCGGCGCCAATATGCAGCCGTGGCATTTCGCGGTCGTGCGCGACCCCGGGATCAAGCGCCGCATTCGTCGGGCGGCGGAGCTCGAGGAAAAAGAGTTCTATGCGCACCGGGCATCGGCCGAGTGGCTGGAAGCGTTGCGGCCATTGGGTACCGATGAGCATAAGCCTTTCCTCGAAGCTGCGCCCTGCCTGATCGCTGTTTTTGTTCAGAAATTCGGCCTGTTGCCCGATGGACGGAAATTCAAACACTACTACCCGACCGAATCGGTCGGTCTGGCGACCGGGATGCTGATCGCCGCGCTGCACCGTGCGGGTCTCGCCTCGCTTACGCACACGCCGAGTCCGATGAAGTTTCTCAACACGATCCTGGGGCGCCCGAAGCACGAGAGGCCTTTCTTGCTGATCGTTGCCGGTTACCCCAGCGACGACGCGCAGGTCCCGGATATCCGGCGGCGCGAATTGGCGGACAGTGTCAGTAATTTTTGAGTGCCAGCCTGTCGCCAGGGCGGCGCTCGCTTAGCGAACCAGCATTTTTTGCGCTTCGTGGATAAATTCCTCTTTCTTTTCACCCTCGGGTTGTCTCGGCGGCGTCGGTATGGCCATCCCGCGGATGACCGCCGGGCGGGAGCCGACTTTTTCGAGCCAGGCCTGCAAATGATCGAGGCCTTCTATACTGAGGCCTGACCAGTCATAAGTGGATACCCAAGGGTAGGTGGCGATGTCGGCTATCGAGTAGTCGCCAGCCAGGTACTGAGCTGTCGACAGCCGATGGTCCAGGACCTCGAACAGCCGCCTGCATTCTGCCTGGTACCGGTCGATCGCATAGTCGATTTTTTCGCTTGCGTATCGATAGAAGACATTGGCCTGGCCCATCATGGGTCCGATGCCGCCCATCTGGAACATCAGCCACTGCAAGACGACGGATTCCGCCTTTTTGTCCTGCGGCAGCAGCATTCCGGATTTCTCCGCCAGGTAGATCAGGATGGCTCCGGATTCGAAAACCACGAAATCCTTTTCGTCATGATCGACTATGGTTGGAATACGGCCGTTCGGGTTGATTGCCAGGTAATCCGGTTGTTTTTGCTCCAGCTCGCCCAGCCGCAATTCCCTGACCGTATAGGCCAGGCCGGTTTCTTCGAGCATCACCGAGATTTTCCGCCCGTTTGGCGTTCCTGCTGTAAAAAGCTCAATCATTTTTCGCTCTTTCTCCCCTGCGTAACTGGTGGCATCCGTCAGAATCTGCGACCTGTGTGAAGGGCAGACTATGGCACATTAGCAGCGAGCACAGGGGTCGGTGAGCCATGGATGGCACAAGTGAAACGAGCGACGTTGATCGGCAAACAGACCAGGTAACGGACGCGGGCCGGTATCTGACCGGACATCACCGGCCCTCCCTGGGAGCAAAGGTGCTGAGGCTGCCGCCGGGCATGCAGGCCGCCGACGGCTTTGCGATCCGGCTACGGCCCGGGCAACCGGGGTCGGTAGAGAAAACCACGCGGCGTATCGCCCCTTTGCTTGCCGCCGGCAAGAAAGTAACGCTGGATTTATCCTCGTTGCCGTCATCGTCAACGGGTCGCGGGTCTGCCCGAAGCGGCCTGGTTGAGCCACTGCTTTCGATTTCTCAGGCGCTGGCGGCCCGTGGCCTGAGCCTGGCATCGGCGTCGATCGTCGTATCGAGCGATCACCCGGATACACCTTTGCTGGCCGCCCGAATGGATCTGGACCCACGTAAGCTGGTGATTCGAATTAGCGACGAGTTTCTGCGCGCGGTGCAGTTCGACCACAAGCCGGCAACGCACCGAAGCGGACCCGTTGGCGCGGCCGGGACACCAACACCGCGCCAGATGTGGTGGGCGTGGCTGGAGCAAGCCGAAGGGAAAGCCGGCCCTGGCCTGTTTATCGATCACGATGGCCGGAGCCCGCCGGACCTGGATGCGCGGTGTTTTGCCGGCGTAGCCTGGCCGCTACTGCTAAAAGCGCCTGACTACGGCGCGCAAATTGTGCTGGAACTGGATCTTGCGGCGCTGAGTATGCCTCAGCTCTGGCGGCCCGGTTGCCTGTGCCACGATCTGGTCAGAGCGGTGGACAGGTGGCTGGCAACCACCCGCTGGCCATCTGCATCCATCGCATTACACGCCCAACATGAGCGGCGGGCTGTACTGTGGCTCAGAGGATTGCTGCCATTGTCGCGGCGGCTATCTCGTTCCCCGGCAGTTGCCTGCGACCGCCTGAGAGAGATTATCGAAGCGTTTCGGCGCAGCCTGATGCTGGCATCCAGGCGGTATTTCCTGGAGAAAGCGGGTCGGCGCCGGGCGCCTGGCTGGGTTGCCGAAATCCATTGTCCCGATCTCCGGCACCAGTTTTCATCGAGGCTCGATCTGTCGGGAACCCGCCCCGGCTTCAGTCTGGCGATATCACCGTGGGATCTGATACCGGACGAGCCTGGCTTGCGCACAGCGTCGGACACTTGCCTGTTTCCAATGCTGAGCAGGGCCGATTTGGTGATCTGGCAAATACCCGCTCGGTTCAGCATGCGCAAAGAACGCCTTGATTGCCTGTTTCGCATGGCCTGGGCGGCAAAAAAACGGTGAAACCGCAAACGACTTCATACCCCGCTGTTTGCCAGACAAAGACTGTGGTTCGGGCGGGAATTCGACTTTGCACGTATTGGCAAGTTCGCGCCGGGCGTGATATACGGTCTTACAAGCTCCCGGACCTGTTCCGGGTGTTTTTCCCCTGCCTGGAAGGCCGCACAGCATCGCGCGGGGCCGGTTGGCAGAAACCCAAGGAGTGTCATTTGCCCCAATTGCCTGACGCACATGGTATCGCCGCCCTGGCGCTGACTCTGCTGGCACTTTTCCTGTTTACCCGGGATCGTATCCCGCTGGAAACGTCCAGCCTGGTGGTCCTGGCAACATTGGTTTTCGGTTCCTGGGTTTTTCCTTATCAAAGCAGCGATGGCGTGGTCTCGCCGGCCGATTTTTTTTCGGCATTTGGCAACGAGTCCTTGATCACGATCTGCGCTTTGATGGTGGCGGCCAAAGGACTGGAGACGACAGGAGCGTTGCAGCCCCTGGTGCGGCTCGCTTCATCGGGCTGGTCCAAACACCCGCGGTTTTCCATGTTGATGACGATGCTGGTCGTTGGCGTACTCAGTGGCTTCCTGAACAACACGCCGATAGTAATCATGTTGTTACCCGTGCTGGTCAGTGTCGCGCTGCGTAGTGGATCGTCCCCCACCGGCATGCTGATGCCGATGGGCTTTGCCGCGAGTATCGGCGGCATGGCGACCACGATCGGTACCTCGACCAATCTGCTGGTTGTCGGCATCGCAAGGGATATGGGACTCTCGCAGATCGGCATGTTCGATTTTGCCCTGCCAGTCGCCATCGTCGGCGGTGTGGGCGTTCTTTTTCTCTGGCTGGTCGGGCCATATCTTTTGCCCAAGCGCAGGTCGGCATTAGCGGATATTACGCCACGGGTATTCAATGCATTGCTGCATGTGGATACGGGCAGCACCGCTGCCGGAAAAACTTTGTCCGAAGTGCTGGCAATGACCAACAACCGGATGCGAGTTGAACGAATTCAGCGTGGCGAAAACCTGTCGGTTACCCGGTTGCCATCGGCAACCATAACCGCTGGTGATCGTCTTTTTGTCAAGGATACGCCGGAGCGGTTGAAAGAGTTTGAACACATACTCGGCGCGCGATTGTATAACGTGACCGACCTGCATCATCCGGTCAGCGAACAATTCCCGCTCAGCGCCGGCGATCAGCAACTGGCCGAGGTCGTGGTAACCCGCGGGTCGCCATTGCATCACCGATCGCTACGCCACACGCGGTTCGCGACGCGCTACCGTCTGCTGCCTCTCGCGATACACCGGGCCGGGTTGAATGTGGATCATGCCAGCGGCGAGTTGGCGGATGTCAGGCTGAGTTCCGGTGATGTTCTGCTGGTCCAGGGCAGCCGCGACAACGTCAATGAATTACGCAACAGCGGCGAGATGCTGGTGCTGGATGGGACGACTGATTTGCCGCGCAAGGCCAGGTCAAATCGTGCGCTGTTCATCATGGCCGGGATCGTTGGTGCGGCGGCGACCGGGCTGTTGCCGATATCGGTCAGTAGTGTGGCGGGTGTTGCGCTGATGATCGTTACCGGTTGTCTGCGATGGGGTGATGTGGGTCAGTCGCTAAGCTCCCAGATTATCCTGGTCATCGTTGCCAGCCTGGGACTGGGTCTGGCGCTGACGGTGACCGGGGCCGCTGACTACCTGGCGCAGCTTTTTGTATTTTCAACCCGTGGCTTGCCGGTAGCAGGCGTGCTTAGCGCGCTGATACTGGCGATGGCGGTGGTAACGAATGTGGTCACCAATAATGCGGCCGCGGTAATCGGCGCACCGATTGCCATCAGTATCGCTACTCAACTGGGTGCGCCGGCAGCACCTTTCATACTGGCGGTTATCTTCGGCGCCAACATGAGTTTCGCCACACCCATGGGCTACACGACCAACCTGCTGGTGATGAGCGCCGGCGGTTACCGCTTTACGGATTTCCTGCGGCTTGGCGTACCGCTGACGTTGGTGATGTGGGTCGGATTTTCGCTCGTTTTGATGGTTCTTTATCAACTTTAAGCGTCTGCGCGGGAGGCAAAAATGAACGAGATGAGCAACGGCGCGATGAGTTCTGACGAGCGGATGTGGGGCATGCTTTGCCATTTGAGCGCATTGACCGGGTTCTTTTCCGGCATCGGCTTTATTCTTGGGCCGCTGATCGTCTGGCTGCTGAAAAAAGACCAGTACAGCTTTGTCGATGAGCAGGGTAAAGAAGCACTGAACTTCCAGATCACGATGTTTATAGCAGCTGCGGTCTGCTTGCTCCTGGTGATGCTTCTAATCGGTGTCTTGCTGCTCTGGATACTGGGAGTCGTCAACCTCGTGATGATTGTCATCGCTGTCTTTAACGCCAATAGTGGCATCCACTTCGAGTATCCGTTTTCTTTGCGGCTGATCAAGTGAACGGATAAAGTGCGATAAAATTTGTTGACTAATCGGCAAAATGCCTGCTTTAATGCCCGTATGAAGTACGCAATGGCAAAAATTCCTGTCAGCCAGCAAAATCGCTGGTGGTGGCTGGTATCCCAGGGGGGGATGCTGGTCTAGCCACGCGTACATGAGCTAATCAGAAACCCGCCCTTGATACAGGGGCGGGTTTTTTTATGGCCGGTCCCTGCTCACAAGAGCAACAATGCAGAGGATCCGATGCAACAACATTTCGATATCGTCGCCGACCTGGATACACCGGTATCGGCGTACCTGAAGCTAAAGCCATTGATGCCGCGTTTCCTGCTGGAAAGCGTGGAACGTGGCAAGCATGTCGGCCGTTATTCCTTCCTCGGATTTGGCAAGACCCGCGAATTTCGTCTCGATGCGAGCGGGCGGAGCGTAAACGGACTCGAACTCCCGGCCGGGCCGGATCCGGGCCGATTGCTGGATGCTTTTCGCGGAGCGCTGGCGGACGCACCGAAACTGTACCCGGAGATACCCGAGTTGCCTTTTGATGGTGGCCTGGTCGGGGTCTCGGCCTATGATCTGATTCGCAATTTCGAAAGCCTTCCCGATGGCGGGCCAGCAAGCTGCTGTCCGCGAGCCTTGTACCTGGCGACTGACTCCTTGCTGGTGTTCGACCACCTGACCCGCCGCGCGGCACTCCTCCACAGCGGAGATGAAATCGGACGCAACCAGCTCAGACGCCAGGTTCTCCAACTCCTGGCCGGGCCGATCGCGAAACCGCGAACGGGCAATGGCACCGGCGCTACCGATGCAAGCATGCAACGCGATGAGTTCATGCATGCCGTCAAACTGACGAAGCGGCACATCATGGATGGCGATGTCTATCAACTGGTGTTGTCGGTGCAATTCGGTGGCCGCACTGGCTTGTCCCCGTTTACCTGCTACCGCGCCCTCCGCCTGATCAACCCGTCGCCATACATGTATTTTCTGGACCTGGGAGACATGGCGGTCGCCGGCTCATCGCCCGAGGCGCTGGTCCGTAAACACGGGCGACAGGCGACTCTTCGGCCGATTGCCGGTACCCGTCCCCGGCATGCGCTGGCGGCAACCGATCTTGCGCTGGAGCGCGAGTTGCTCGCCGACCCTAAAGAATCTGCCGAGCACATAATGCTGGTGGACCTGGCTCGGAATGACCTGGGACGCGTGGCCGTTCCCGGTTCCATAAAAGTCGATCCATTTCGATCGATCGAGCGCTACAGCCACGTCATGCACATGGTCAGCGGCGTCTGCGGTGAACTGGAGCAGGACAAGGATGCGTTCGATCTTTTCGCCGCGGCTTTTCCAGCCGGAACCCTGGTAGGCGCGCCGAAAATCAGGGCCATGCAACTGATCGACCATTTTGAACCGGTCAACCGCAATCTTTATTCGGGGACCGTGGGGTACTTCAGCCACAACGGCGACATGGATCATGCAATCACGATCCGGACCCTGAGTTTCTTTGGCGACGAATTCCAGTACCAGGCGGGTGCGGGAATAGTCGCGGACTCTCAGCCGGCAGCAGAGTACGAGGAAGTCCTGGCCAAGAGCGCTGTACTGGGCCGTGCGCTTGAACTTGCCGGGGAGATCCGATGAACGCCCATGTGCTGGTCATCGATAACTACGATTCGTTTACCTACAACCTGGTCCAGGCAATTCGCCAACTGCGGGCAAGCGTCAGCGTGTTTCGCAATGACCAGTTGACGGTAGAAGCAGCAGCGCGCCTCGACTTCAGCCACCTGTTGATCTCTCCGGGTCCGGGTCACCCGCGCGATGCCGGAGTCAGCATACCGCTTATTCGTGCGGTCGCCGGCAAAAAGCCGCTGCTTGGCGTATGCCTCGGCCACCAGGCCCTGGTCGAGGCGTTTGGCGGTCGTATCGAGCACGCTCCCCGGGTCATGCACGGCAAAAGCTCGATGGTATACCACGATGGAGACGGATTGTTTGCCGATCTGCCGGCGCCATTTTCGGCGGGCCGTTATCACTCGCTGTGTGCGGTGAAAGAGAAATTACCAAAGGGTTTCGAGTTAGGCGCCTGGACCAGCTCGGACGAAGTCATGGCTGTACGCCATCGGGAAATGAACCTGCATGGCGTGCAGTTCCATCCGGAGAGCGTGTTGACGCCCGACGGGCCGAAACTGATCGAGAATTTTTTGAAACTAACAGGAGGGCGGGAAGATGGACGATGATTTACAAGCGTTGCTGAACAAGCTGATCTCCGGAAAGGATTTAAGCGAGCGGCAGACGGGAAGCATTCTGCGGGCAATGGCCCGGGGGGAGGTGTCCGATGCGCTGGCCGGGGCCTTGCTCACCGCGCTGCGAATAAAAGGGGAAACCGGGGCTGAACTGCGGGGCTTTGCCAATAGCATGCGGAACATGGCGTTGCGCCCGCCGGTTGGCGATTGCAGCAAGCTTGTCGATTGCGTCGGCACCGGAGGTGACGGTTCGGGCAGCCTGAATCTGTCGACCGGATCCGCATTGCTGGCTGCCGCCAGCGGCGCAAGAGTTGCGAAACACGGTAACCGGGCCATGTCGAGTCGTTGCGGCAGTGCTGACGTACTGGAGGCCATGGGATTTGCGTTGCCCGTCGATGGCCATGCAGTTGCCGCATGTCTCGAATCCACGGGCTTCACGTTCATGTTTGCACCGCGCTTTCATGCTGCGACAAAGTCTGTCATGCGGGTGCGTCAGACTCTCGGCGTTCGCACCGTCTTCAATTTGCTCGGGCCGCTGGTCAATCCGCTCAGTCCTCCATACATGGTGATCGGCGCATACAGTCTGACGGCGGCAAGACTGATGGCCGAGGCCCTGTCCGGAATGCGCATAAAGCGCGCTTTTGTCGTTCACGGCGAACCGGGCTGGGATGAGGCGACGCCGATCGGGCCATTCGTCAAACTGGAGGTAAAACCCGGCCAGATAAGCGAGCGGGAAATCGATCCATTGGACTTCGATCTCCAGCGGTGCCAGCCGCAGGACCTTGCCGGCGGCAGCGCGGTGGACAACGCGGATGCCTTGTGCAGCGTTCTGGCTAGCGGTGAAAAAGGACCGCATCGCGACGCGTTGGTATTGGGTGCCGGCCTGGTGCTGGAAGTGTGTGGCCGCACGCCTACGCTGGCGGACGGAGTGGCCACAGCGAGCCATGCACTGGATAACGGGTGCGCAAGACGGTTGCTCGGGCGGCTTAGGGGATTCGCGACGGAGGCGGCATGAAAAAAGATTTTCTCTCCGAGTTGACCGCACTGAGTCGCCAGCGGGCCAGACGATTGGCAACCGACCTGGATAAATTCCGGGCGCTTATCGAGCAGTCTGTGGTGCCGCCCGCATTGCGTTTGTCCGCCGATGGCTTTGACTTGATTGCAGAATACAAACGGCGGTCGCCGACACTGGGAAAACTGGCGAGGCCGACAGGTGATCTGGGCCGCCAATTATCTGCCTATGCAAAAGGGGGTGCGGCGATGATTTCGGTGTTGACCGAAACGGCCCATTTCGATGGTTCGTTGCTGCATTTGTCTGCCGCAGCCCGGTTGATGAGGCAAGTCGATATTCCCGTCATGCGCAAGGACTTCCTTGTGGATCCGTTGCAGCTTTATGAAGCTCGCGCCGCCGGCGCCGGTGGCGTTTTGTTGATCATTCGCATCCTGGACGACCCGGCGCTGGAAAACATGCTGGATTGTGCGGCCGAACTTGGCTTGTTTGTTCTCGCTGAGGCCTTTGACCGTACGGATCTGACCCGGCTCGCGGAGGTATCCGTTGCCCGGGAAAACCAACAAATACTGGCGGGTGTCAATTGCCGGGATTTGTCTACGCTGGAGCTAAAACCGGAACGATTTTTTGAACTGGCCCCGCTCTTGCCGCCCGGGCTACCGGCGGTGGCCGAAAGCGGGATCGGCAATAGCGCAGACCTGCCAGCGCTCGCCGACGCCGGCTACCGGCTGGCGCTGATCGGTGGCGCACTGATGAGGCATGCGCAACCGGCAGACTTTTTGTCCGCATGTCTTGCCGGTGTGCGCAACCGGGCTGCCAGGCTGGCGGGAGGCGATTGAGATGTGGATCAAGATTTGCGGGATTACCGATAGCGACACTGCGTTGGCTGCGGCACGTGCCGGCGCTGATGCGGTTGGCCTGGTTTTCTCACCCTCGGTCAGACAGGTTTCGATTGATCGCGCGGCAGCGTTGCTCGAGGCAATTCCCGACGGGCTGCAGACGGTGGCGGTGTTTCGCGAGCCGGACCGCCATCTGGCCATGGAAGTGCTGCGTCGATTGACGCCGGATTACCTGCAGAGCGACGAGGAAGACTGGGGGAGTAATCTGCGGGGCTTACAACCGAACGCAGGCTGCCGATTTCTGCCGGTTGTGCGCAACCGGTTTCCCACGGAGCTGCCACCGATCTGCCTGTTCGAGGGCAGGCAAAGTGGTCAGGGTCAATTGGCGGACTGGCCGTTGGCAGCCAGGGTCGCACAGCAAGTTCCCCTGGTTCTCGCCGGCGGCCTGACACCGGCCAACGTTGCTGAAGCGATCCGCGAGGTTCGCCCCTACGGTGTGGATGTCAGCAGCGGGGTGGAGGAAAGGCGCGGCGAAAAATCTTCCCGCCTGATCGAGGAATTTGTGCGGATCGCCAGGCTGGCGGCCGCGGCGGCTGGTTTGGAGTAAAAGCGATGAGACAGACAGGACATGAAATATCTGCCGAGCGGCTTGGCATGCCCGATACGAATGGCAGGTTTGGAGAATTTGGCGGGCGTTTCGTACCGGAGATCCTGATGCCTGCGATCGCACACCTTGAAGACGGGGTCAGGCGTATCCTGCCATCCGACGATTTTACCCAGGAGTTACAGCGCGAGCTGCGTGAGTGGGCCGGGCGGCCGACCGCACTCACACTGGCGCCTGGACTGGGGCGTCAATGGGGAGCCGAGGTCTGGCTGAAGAGAGAAGACCTGGCGCATACGGGTGCGCACAAAATAAACAACGCGGTCGGGCAGGTGCTGCTGGCCAGGCGTCTCCAGGCAAAACGCATCGTTGCCGAGACCGGCGCCGGGCAACACGGTGTCGCCACGGCGGCAGCCTGTGCCCGGGCCGGTTTGCCCTGTACCGTCTATATGGGTTCGGTGGATATTCGGCGGCAGGCGCCGAACGTTGCCAGGATGAAAATGTTTGGTGCGGAGGTGATCGCCGTCGACAGTGGCGATGCCACTTTACGGGCGGCAATCGATGAGGCCATGCGGGACTGGGTCTGCAACCCGGTCGATACCTACTACCTGCTGGGATCGGTGGTCGGGCCGCACCCGTATCCATACCTGGTTCGCGAGTTGCAGTCTGTGATTGGCCGTGAGGCCCGGCGGCAACTGCTGGAGATTTCCGGCGCCTTGCCCGATATCGCCGTCGCCTGTGTAGGCGGAGGCTCCAATGCGATCGGGCTTTTCCACGAATTCATTGCAGATGAGTCGGTGCGCCTGGTCGGGGTCGAGGCCGGCGGAACCGGCAGCGAGCCGGGCGAGCATGCCGCAACGCTCGCCCGTGGCAAGCCCGGCGTGCTGCACGGTTGTTATTCGTTTTTGCTTCAGGACGGCGATGGCCAGGTTCTGGAAACCCACTCGGTTTCCGCCGGTCTGGATTACCCCGGCGTCGGCCCGGAACACTCGATGCTGAGAAACAACGGACGCGTCGAATACATCACGGTGTCCGATCGGGAGGCGCTGCAGGCGCTTGGCGAATGTTGCCGCAGCGAAGGAATACTGCCGGCCCTGGAATCCGCCCACGCCCTGGCCGGAGCGAAACGACTGGCAGCAGAAAAGCCCGGCGCGAAAATTCTGCTTTGTCTTTCCGGCCGGGGAGACAAGGATCTGGATACGCTGATGAAGATCGCCGATGGAGATTTTTCGCAATGACGCCGGCTCGGAAAATTACGGCGGCGCTGGAGGGCGAATGCTCGGAGCGTCCCGGGTTGATCGCCTATCTGACCGGCGGCTATCCGGATGAACGGCGCTTCAGGAAATACTTTCTGCAGACTGCCGCCGCGTGCGAGCTGGTGGAGGTGGGTATTCCGTTCAGCGACCCGATGGCCGACGGCCTGACCATTCAAAACGCCAGCAAGGTCGCGCTGGAAAATGGCGCGACGCTGAGGAAGATACTCCGCTGGCTGGCTGAACTGGCGCCGGAAACAGGTAAGCCGGTGGTGTTGATGAGCTATCTGAACCCGTTGCTGGCCTACGGCTTTGCGAAGCTTGCCGAAGACGCCCTGGAAGCTGGCGTCAGCGGCTTTATCGTTCCGGACCTGCCGATCGAGGAGGCTGCCCCGCTGGGCGACGCACTTGGCCAATCCGGGCTCGCCCTGATTCAATTGCTTACGCCGCTAACCCCACCGCGCAGGCTGTCTTTGCTGTGCAGGGAGAGCCGCGGTTTCGTATACGCGGTGACACACGCTGGAACGACCGGTGGGAAAAAGGCCTTGCCCGCGGATTGCATCGATTATCTGGGCATGGTTCGTGCGCAGTCGCAACTCCCGGTCTACGCCGGGTTCGGTGTAAAAAGCGCCGACGATGTCGCCATGCTGGCGGGGCATGTTGACGGTGTCGTGGTTGGGTCGGCGCTGATCGATGCGCTGGACCGGGGGATCGATCCGGGTGAGTTTTTGGCGGGTCTGCGCGGATAACAGGCGCAATTGTGGTAAAAAGCAGCGATGAAAAAGGTTTACACCGCAAACTCGCCGGTCGAGCTGGCGCACGCGCAAAACATTCTGGATGGCTACAGTATCGCCAGCCAGAAACGCAACGAGCTGTTCGCGGTTCGCGGGGAGATTCCGTTTATCGAGTGCTACCCGGAGCTTTGGGTAGTCAACGATCTTGATGAATCCCGCGCCCAGCAAATCCTCGTACAGGAAATGGATCGCGAGCCTAGCGGCAAGACCTGGCAGTGCGTGAATTGCGACGAGGTCTGCGAAGACCAGTTTAGCGATTGCTGGAGTTGTGGATCGCCACGCCCATAAGCGAGCGGGGCTCGGCTATTTTCAGGGCCGGGCCGAGAGCATCATGACCATGCCGGCCGCAATAACAGTTCCCGCAAGCCACAGCGGAACCCCGGCAGGGATCACCAGCAGGACTCCGGACAGCAATGTGGCGGCGCCGGCGATTGCCCGCCATTGTTGCCGGCGGCCGGCCATTTGTTCTGCACGCAGTTTTTCGATCTCGGGCACGGTGACCTGCACGTTGAACCGGCCATCGGCAAGTTGCTCGATAAGTTTACGCGCCAGTTCCGGCACGCCCTGCAGACTCTCACCCAGCTCGGGGAGCTGCTCGCGCAGGCGCTGCAACATGTACTTGCCGCTGACTCTCTCCTCGACCCAGCCCCTGAGAATGGGATGGGCCGTTTTCCAAAGATCCAGATCGGGGTAAAGTTCCCGGCCCAGGCCTTCGATATTGAGCAGGGTTTTCTGCAGCAGCACCAGTTGCGGTTGAATTTCCATGTTGAAGCGGCGCGCGGTCCGGAACAGCCGCAACAACACCTGGCCAAAGGAAATGTCCTTGAGCGGTTTGTTGAAAATCGGTTCGCAAACCGTGCGAATCGCCGATTCGAATTCGTCGATCCGGGTTTCAGGCGGCACCCATCCCGAATCGACATGCAGCTTGGCGACCCGGTAATAATCGCGCTCGAAAAACGCCAGAAAATTCTCGGCGAGATAATGCTGGTCCCGGGAACTCAGCGTGCCGACTATCCCGAAGTCCACCGCGATATATCGCGGCTGGGAAGGGTCGCTGATATCGACGAAAATATTGCCCGGGTGCATATCGGCGTGGAAAAAATTGTGTTTGAACACCTGGGTGAAAAAAATATCCACGCCATTCTCGGCCAGTTTTCGCATATCCGTGCCGGCGGCGTTGAGGGTGTCCATGTCGCCGATGGGTACGCCGCTGATGCGCTCCATGACCAGGATATCGGGGCGGCAATACTCCCAGAAAACCTCCGGCACATACAGCTTGTTGGACCCTGAAAAATTTCTTTTCAATTGCGCGGCGTTGGCTGCTTCGCGCATCATATCGAGTTCGTCGATGACGGTCTTTTCGTATTCATTGACCACATCGACCGGCCTCAGCCTCCGTGCTTCCGGCCAGTGTCGTTGCGCGAGCCTGGCCAAGGCGTGCAGTACGTCCAGGTCCTGCCGGATCTGGGCCTCGACACCGGGCCGCAAAATCTTGACGATGACTTCCTCGCCGGATTTCAAGGTCGCTTTATGGACCTGCGCTATCGACGCCGCCGCCAGCGGCTCGTCGTCGAAGCGCTCAAAAACCTCGTCCAGGCCCTGGCCATAGGCTTTCTCCGCCATGGCCTTGGCTACGCTGGATGGAAAAGGCGGCACGCGATCCTGCAACATCGCCAGCTCATCGGCGATGTCCAGGGGAAGCAGGTCGCGCCGGGTCGACAGGGCCTGGCCGAATTTGACGAAAATCGGCCCGAGTTCCTGCAACGCGAGGCGGATACGCTCGCCGCGCGGCCCCTGTTTTTTTGCGCCCCATGACGCCGGGCTCAGGCGCGCGATAAGCCGCAGCGGGCGAAACAAATGAGCGGCCTGGACGATGTTGTCGAGGCCGTGATTCACCAGTACACGGTTTATTTGCAGCAACCTGACCAGGTTACGCATCGGGGCCACCGCCATCGCCGGTCCGTTCCAGCAGCCGTATTTTCGCTTCCAGTCGGTCGCTGTCTTCGCGCAACTTGTCGATATCGCTCATCCATTTCGCAACCTCGGGATGGCTGGGCAAGTCGCGACTTTCTTCCTGCAGGAATTCGGCTGCATTCCGGGATGCCGTGGCGAAGATTTTCTTGGCAAATCCCAGGCCCGAGCGAAACAGGTTGCCGATCTGGCGGGCTGCCGCGTCACCGGTCAGGCGCGACAGTTCTTCTTCCCAGTCCGGTCGCGTCAGTTGCAGCAGTTTCTGAAAAGCCTGCGCAGTATCGGCATCGCCAAAAAATCTGACCCGCCCGGCGCGAACCGCCTGCTCGGAATGGTCCGCGGCGAGGTCCAATAGTCCGCTCAGGCCGCTTGCCACGATAACGTCCGGTTCCGCGTCAAAATCTGCATGAACGCTAATCTGTTCATCGGCGACGCTGAGGAAAATTGACGGACCGCTTTGCACGGCCTCAGGCGCAAGCTGTATTGCCAGCGTCCTGCCATCGAGCTGCCGGCAAAGGGCGCGGGCTTGCGAAGAGTCCGCCAGCCGGCGATTGAGCAGTCCTTGCAGGGGTTTTAGCAGTGTGGACGTTGTCATGTTCTTGCTCAGAATTTGTAACCACGATGCAGGGCGACGATTCCCCCGCTGAGGTTGTGATACCTGGTTTTCTCGAAACCCGCGTCGCGCATCATCTGCAACAGGGTTTCCTGGTCCGGATGACGTCGAATCGATTCCGCAAGATAGCGATAGCTGTCTTCGTCGTTTGCGATCAAGCGGCCCAGGAACGGGAGAATATTGAACGAATACAGCTCGTAGAAAGATTTCAGGCCGGGCAGGACCGGTTGTGAAAACTCAAGCACGAGGAGTTGCCCGCCCGGCCGAAGAACCCGGAACATCGCTTGCAGTGCCGCGTCCTTGTCGGTCACGTTGCGCAGGCCGAAAGCGATCGTGACACAGTCGAAACTGTCATCGGCGAACGGCAGGCATTCGGCATCGGCCTGCGCGAAAACCAGGTTGCTTGCCAGGCCCTCATCGAGCAGGCGGTCGCGACCGCGGGCGAGCATCGCGGCGTTGATATCGGTCAGCACAACCAGCCCATCGTCGCCCGCCTTCCTTGCCAGCGCCGAACCGAGGTCGCCGGTGCCGCCGGCGACATCCAGTGCGCGCTGACCCGGCCGCAACCCGGTTTGTTCGATCGTAAATTTTTTCCACAGGCGGTGGATCCCCGCCGACATCAGGTCGTTCATCAGGTCGTAACGACTGGCGACCGAATCGAAAACTTCACGGACCCGGCCGGCCTTTTCCTGCCATGCCACGTCTTCGAAACCGAAGTGAGTCTTGTCTGGATTGTCGCCCGAGGTCTTTTGCACTGCCTGGTCTCTGATCTTCAGTCCGGCCTGCGAGAGTAACCTTCGGCATCAAGCCGGTCCAGATAATCGCGCCAGTTTTCGGCTTGCCCGATACCCAGTTCATACAGAACATCCCAGCTGTACAGCCCGGTGTCGTGGCCGTCGTCGAAGACCAGCCGCACCGCGTACTGACCGATCGGCTCGATCGCCGTGATACCGACGTCTTCCTTGCCGGTGACCAGTTGCATGGGGCCGCCGTGCCCGCGTACCTCCGCCGACGGTGAAAAGCAGCGCAAGTACTCGAAGGGCAGAGCAAAAGTCTCGCCATTGTTAAAGCTGACTTCCAGGACTCGTGACCTCTTTAGCAGGCGGAGATCGGTCGGCTGTAATTTCTGGTTCAACGGTTTTTCCTGGAATCCTTTGCGAGCCCTACAGAATGTAACGTCTGAGGTCTTCGTCTTCCGCCAGTTCGGCGAGGTGTGCGTCGACATAAGCGGAGTCCACGCTGACCGATTGACCATCGCGATCCGCCGCATCGAAAGAAACCGTCTCGAGCAGCCGTTCCAGTACCGTATGCAGGCGGCGGGCGCCGATATTTTCCGCTTTTTCGTTGACCTTGAACGCGATTTCCGCAAGCCGGCAAATCCCGTCGTCGGTAAAAGTCAGCTTCAGCCCCTCGGTTTCCATCAGTGCGCTGTACTGTTCGGTCAGCGAATAATCCGGTTCGGTGAGTATGCGTTCAAAGTCCTTTGTCTCCAGCGCTTTTAATTCCACGCGGATAGGGAATCGCCCCTGGAGTTCGGGGATCAGGTCGGACGGTTTCGCCGCGTGGAACGCGCCGGAGGCGATGAACAAAATGTGATCCGTGCGTACCGGTCCATAACGGGTGCTGATCGTGCAACCCTCGACCAGCGGCAACAAGTCGCGCTGCACCCCTTCACGCGACACATCGGCGCCCGCGGTTTCCGAGCGCCGCGCGACCTTGTCGAGTTCGTCGATGAATACGATGCCGTTCTGCTCGACGTTATCGACCGCGCGCAGTTTCAGGTCCTCGTCGTTAATCATTGTAGAGGCCTCTTCGTCGACGAGTAACTTGAACGCTTCCTTGATTTTTAATTTCCGCGTGGTCTTGCGGTTGCCGCCAATGTTCTGAAACAAACCCTGCAACTGCTGGGTCATTTCTTCCATACCCGGCGGCGCCATGATTTCCACGCCGACCGGCATCGCGCGCGCTTCAATTTCTATTTCGCGGTCGTCTATTTTCCCCTCGCGCAGCATTTTACGAAATTTCTGCCGGGTATCGGATCGTTTCTCCTGCTCGGCGCCCGGCTCATTGTCGAATCCTTTGCCGGGTCCCATGCCGGGCAACAATGCATCCAGAATCCGGTCCTCGGCTGCATCCTCGGCGCGGTTGCGCACTTTGGCCATCTCCTCGTCGCGGGTCAGCTTGACGGCGGCATCGGTCAGATCACGGATGATGGAATCCACCTCACGGCCGACATAACCGACCTCGGTAAATTTGGTTGCTTCAACCTTGATAAACGGCGCGTTGGCCAGGTTTGCCAGGCGGCGAGCGATCTCGGTCTTGCCGACCCCGGTCGGACCGATCATCAGGATATTTTTTGGCGTAATTTCGTGGCGCATCGCCTCTTCGACCTGCATGCGCCGCCAGCGGTTTCGCAACGCTATCGCGACAGCACGTTTCGCGTCGTCCTGACCGATAATATGTTTGTCCAGTTCCTGGACTATTTCCCGAGGGGTCATCTGTGACATGTCTGTTCCTGAAACCGGCCCGCCCTAGTCGGCGGCAATCTCGTCGATGACGAGATTGTGATTGGTGTAAACACAGATGTCGCCGGCAATATTCAGTGCGGCGCGCACGATATCCGCAGCTTTCATCTCCGTGTTGTCCAGTAGCGCCTGTGCTGCAGCCTGGGCATACGCGCCACCGGAGCCGATCGCCATCAACTGGTTCTCCGGTTCGATAACGTCGCCGTTGCCGGAAATGATAAACGACTGTTCATGATCGGCGACACAAAGCAGTGCCTCCAGCCGGCGCAGCATGCGATCGGTGCGCCAGTCCTTGGCCAGTTCGATCGCCGCCCGGGTCAGGTTTCCGTACTGCTGTAATTTTCCCTCGAAGCGCTCGAACAGCGTGAAAGCGTCCGCGGTACCGCCGGCGAACCCGGCCAGTATCTTGTCGTCGTAAAGGCGCCGCACCTTACGGGCATTGCCCTTCATGACGGTATCCCCGATCGAGACCTGGCCATCCCCGCCCATGACCAGCCGGCCATTGCGGCGAACGCTGAGAATAGTGGTGCCACGGAACTGTTCCATGCTGGTCGTCCTTTCTTTTCCCGTCATGCTAACGGCCACCGGCGATCCCGCCGGGTGGCTAGCTTTTTCTTCGCGCCCTGGGGTGGGCCTTGTCGTATATGCGGGCCAGATGCTGAAAATCAAGGTGCGTATAGATCTGGGTCGTGCCGATGTCCGCATGGCCGAGCAGTTCCTGCACCGCGCGCAGGTCGCCGCTCGATTCGAGTACATGGGTGGCAAAACTATGCCGGAAAAGGTGGGGGTATACCCGCGCCGGTATGCCCTGATGCCTGGCCCAGTGCTTGACCCGGGCCTGCACCACGCGCGGGCTGATCCGCTTCCCGCGACGGCCCACAAACACCGCGGTTTCGTCCCGCGCGGCCAGTTCGCCGCGACACCTCAGCCAGGCGGCCAGGGCTTCCACGGCGTAGCGGCCGACCGGCAGGATTCGGGTTTTCGAACCCTTGCCAAGCACCCGAACGGTACGGTCTTTCAGATCCAGCTGGTCCAGGTCCAGGCCGGTCAGTTCCTGCAGCCGCAGGCCTGAAGAGTAAAGCAATTCCAGGATGGCCTTGTCCCGTATTGCTTCGCTGGTCGTCGTGGGAATTTCCAGCAGTCGCGCCATGGTGTCGACATCCAGCGTCTCCGGCAATCGTCGCGATGCTTTTGGCGCCGAGACATCGACGGCCGGGTTGATGGTGGTCTGGCCTTCGCGGATCAGGTAATTGAACAAACCGCGTACCGCAGACAGGCGGCGTTGAATACTGCGCGGCGCCAGGCCCTTGCGATGGCAACTCGCCGCGTACTGCCGGACCCGGTGCGTATCCAGATCGCACCAGTCACCGATATCCTGACGATCACAGAAACATTTCAGCGACTCGAGGTCTCTGCGGTAACTGCTGGTCGTGTGTGGCGAGACCCGGCGCTCCATGGCCAGGTGGTGCAGATACTTTTCCAGCCACAATCGGGCTGTTTCATTCATGGCCTAGCGGGTAAGCGCCGCGCTTACCAACTCCCCGATACGGGAGAGAAAATCGGTGCTCATTGCCGGGTGGAACCTTTGCGCGTCGGCGCTGCTGATCGCCAGTAAACCGATCTCGGACCCCGGTCCGAGGGGCAGCATAGCGACCGAAGCGATTTCGTTGGTTTCGTCGCCAAACAGGTAGTCGCGCTGCGCATCTCTGATCTGGCCGCAGCGTGGCTCCGCATTTTTCAGGAAAGTCGCAAAGGGTTTCATTTCACTGGCATCCGATGAAGACCAGCGCAGAAATCTCAGCTCGCGGTTGTCATCCTTGCCGGTCAGTTGGTCGCGGAACAAAACCATGACGATCTGGTCGGTATTGAAATCCTGGCGCAACGACGCTTCGATCAGGTCTACCGTGTGGCCGAAATCGGCTGCGTGGATCAGTCGCCGGCACAGCTGATGAATTTTCTCCGAAACTTCTTCGTTACTGTGCGCGATCGCCGTCAGTTCGCGTAGTTGATTTTCCAGTTTGCGATTGCGCTGGCGAAGTATCCCTACTTGTCGCTCGATCAGCGAGACGGCGCTGCTTCCTGCCTGATGCGGCAAATGCAGCTTGCCAAGCAACAATGCGTGCCTTTCAAAAAACTCCGGGTGGCTATCCAGATAATGCGCCACCGCCTCGTCTGAAATGACGCCGCTCGCCTTGGTCTTGCTTCGCTGTGTGCGTTGGCTGCTCATAGCTCAAATGTTCCCTCATAAACTTTTTCCGTAGGCCCGGTCAGCCAGATCGGTTCGCCGGGGCCGGCCCAGTCTACCTGCAAATTACCGCCAGGGAGCGCTACCTGGACGGATTCTTCCAGTTTTCCATGCCTTCTGCCGACTGCAACCGCCGCGCACGCCCCGGTGCCGCAGGCCCGGGTTTCTCCAGTGCCGCGCTCGTATACCCGCAGGCGTATATGACTGTGGTTTTTTATTTCCATGAAACCGACATTGGTCCGCCGGGGAAAATCAGGGTGAGTCTCCAGCGCCGGTCCGAGCCGGTCTACCGGGGCGGTATCCACCGATGCGACCGTGACGACCGCGTGAGGATTGCCGATTGAAACGGCGCCGATTTCCACTTCGCTGCCCGCCACTTCCAGCGGATACACGTAAGCCTCGCCGCTGGTATTGAAGGGCAGGCTTGCCGGGGCGAAGTCGGGTACCCCCATATTCAGCGAGACGACGCCATTTTCCCCGATCTTTG